>JALREG010000343.1 GCA_023253905.1 Burkholderiaceae bacterium | reverse complement strand
GCCTCTCAACATCAGCCGGAGCGGGAAGCCCTCTGATGTTGCGCTATCGGGGTGAATGACCTGCCTATTGCGGGGCACGCCCGAAGCGAAGGCTTGGTGCTGGTCACCAACAACGTCGCGGAATTTGTCCGGGTGCCAGCGCTCGAACTTGAGAACTGGGTGGCTGACTGCCAGTAGCATCATGTCTACCGAAATCGAACTCAACCTTGATGGGCGCCTCATTGTCCGGCCGCCAACCCGCACCAGTGCTCATGAGCTCGGGAGGCCAGTCAGCACGTGATCAACCGTCTGCCAACAATAACGATGAAGAGCCGGCCCCTCGAGGTCAGCCAGGATAGCCCCACTGGTCAAGCGGCGCCCCGAGGGTGAGCGCGAGCGACTCGAAGTAGCTGTCAGGAAGCGGGGCAACGGCATCGGCTGCCCTCCAGCTGCCGTTCACATCGCCGCGGACCGTTCCGACCAGATTGATTTCGCCAGCGCCTCCGGCCTCGACCGCGATCGTGGTGCCTGCCCAGTCCACTGAACGCCGCTGCGAGGTGAAGGCGCCAGACCCGCCGCGCGCTTCCGGATCCCAGTGCGGATAGTCTTCGTTCACGAAGAGCCAGTCCGCCGGTAGCGCGTCAGCTCTTCCGACCGCCATTTTCAAAATCTCATACACATCGTTGCTATCGACCTGCCCGGAACGATCAACATCGGCTGACATGAACTGATACGGGGCGACGAGCGCGGCCCGCTTGGGGCCTGCGGCGCCATCAGGATCCACGTTAGGGTTACGGCCCACTGCCAGCATCAGCGCAGACAGCGCATCTTCCGAGTCGACAACACCGCGCTCAGGGGCGTGTCGCGCCAGCAACGCATAGTCGCCAAATTCGACTTTTTCCAGGGACCAGCGCCCATCAAGCCCGGTTTGGGTCTGCGCAAAGCGCGTTTGAAAAGGCGTGATCAGCTGGCTGCCCAGACGGCCTGCCACCGCCGAGAGGTCAATGGAGGAGCTCCCGGCAAGCGAGTCAATCGTGATCGTGCCGAGTCGGACCGGTCCCGAGAGAGGCTGGTCAACACTCGCTGCCGAGAGGTTCAGTGTGCCCGGCTGATCCACCGAGAACAGCTTGAAACTCCAGCCCGACAGATCGGGGGCCCAAAGAAACCCGACGCTGCGGTCTGCTGCAAACTCGAAGTCGAGGTCGAATCGGGACACCGGCGCCGCGGGATCAGCCCAAAGATCAACCTGCAGATCGCCCGCCGCCGTTGAGCGGATGTTGCGCAGGCTGAACAGACTGGTGGGGGTCGGCGCGACCGCATCCCCGCCGGTGAGTGTGATCGTCACCTGATCGATGGGCTGATGGCTCTTCCAGTGGTAAACGCGCCCGCCGAGGTCGGGTGTTGGCTCCCATACGTTACCGAGCGCCTGGACGATGAACAGGCCGTTGTAGCCGTAGCTGTCGTAGAGGTTGGTGAAAATACCGTCGTTGACCAGCGAAATATTGTGGTGAACGTCGGCCGCGACGCGGGTTGCCGACGATACGTTCTGTACCCAGTCATAGTCGATATCTTCAAAGCGCCACCCAGCGGGCAGGTAGTACTTCAGATCCTGGCGAAGCGCAACGATTTCGGTGGTGGTTGGGTTCACCAGCGTGAAACCGTCGCGCAAGGCGGTGCGGGCATCGTCCACGCCCGCAACTGCGCCCTGCGGCTGAGTATCGAACCGGTCGTTACCCTGATTGAAAAACTTGTCCAGCCAGACATGGCTGGTGGAGTCTGCGAGTTCGATCCTGCCATTGCCATCGCCATCGACCACGTAATAAACGCGTCCGTCGGGTGCGACGTAAGGGTGCATCAGCCTGAGTGCGCGCCCCTCGAACATGCCGAGATCGATCACAGGTTTGGGTAGGCGGGCGGGGTCAGGCTGCGCAAGCAACATATCGCCAAACTGGTAGCGCTCAAAGCCCGTCACCTGATCGGTGCCATCGCTGATCGTCCAGGTTCCGGCGCTGGGATCGAATCGGTCGGCCCCGCGATTGTCCCGAACCCAAACAGCACCGGTGGCATCTGGGGTCACGGTGTAGCCGCCGCGAGCGCCACCAAAAACGACCACGTCCTGGCCGGCTGCGCCGAACAGGGTATCGTTGCCTGGGCCCCCCTCGATCACGTTGGGTCCAGCGTCGCCTGTGATGCGGTCACCCGCGATTCCGCCCTGCACGTTTTCGATGCTGATCAGCACGTCTGCATCAACGCGGGAATCCGGGCCCTCATCACTGGCAGCCTGACCGTCGTCCTGGGCCCGGCCCTCCGCGAGGTTGACGATGATGCCGAGGGTAGCCTGGTTGTATTCGGCCCAGTCAAGACCCGCCCCGCCATCCAGGGTGTCGCTACCGCCACGGCCGTCCAGCCGGTTGTTGTTGCCATCGCCGGTGATCCGGTCGTTGTCCTGGCTACCCTCGACGCCCTCGATATCCGTGAACACATCAATGTCGCCAAATGCGTCGATGGCCGATCCGGTATAGCCCGAGGGCAGCGCCCCCGACGCGCCGACCCAGCCCTCCAGCATGACGACGATGCCCTGGGCACCAAAGAGCGCGCCAAAGTCGATTTCGTCATGGCCGAACGCACCATCGAAGGAATCGGCGCCACGCAACCCGTTAAACGTGTTGCTGCGGTCGCTGCCTTTGAAGCGGTCCGCGTAATAGGAACCCACCAGGTTTTCA
>JALREG010000310.1 GCA_023253905.1 Burkholderiaceae bacterium | reverse complement strand
CAGCGCCGCGGTGCGCGAAACGATGAATCTACCTGCGATACGCGAGCGGTTCGCATCACTTGGCACCGTTCCCATTGGATCGTCACCCATCGAATTCAGTGCATTTCTGGCAACGCAACGGAAAACGATCGCACAAGTCGTCGAGCATGCAGGACTGAAGTCGAATTGAGTGGGTGCCGATCGTCAACCCGACCGGTTGCTGGGATCGTCGATACCCGCGGCATGTCGTTTAGAGCTGATGCCTGCGAGATAGTGCACCCGTGACGGTCGGCGATCCGGTAAGCCAAATCATGATTCGACATTGGAGGTTCAGATCGAATGCAAACCAAGCTGATCCGGCGAATGAAGCGCGCCGTCCAACGTTTTCGTCATTCAGTTTTCGGTATGGAGAATCGATACAAGGCTCTCTCAACACCTGAGATTTTCGATCGCATTTACACCGAGGGGGCATGGGGACACGATGACCATGGGAGGCCAACATCCGGCGCGGGTTCACACAATGAAGAGATCGTCCAAGCCTACTTCAGTGCGGTATCAGCGCTCCTTACACAGCATGCGCACAATACGGTCGTCGACATCGGCTGCGGAGACTTTGAAGTCGGGTGTCGCTTTCTGCCCTTTGCCAGGCGCTACATCGCCTGCGACGTATCTGAGGTCATCCTTCAACAGAACAGGTCAAAATTCTCAGCGTCTAATCTTGAGTTTCAAAGACTAAACCTCGCTACGGATGACCTCCCTTCAGGAGATGTCGCGCTCGTCCGGCAGGTGCTTCAGCACCTCAGCAATCGCGAAATCCAAGCTTTCGTGAACAGGTTACATCAGGCTAGGCCCTACCGATATCTCGTCGTGACCGAGCACCTGCCGGCTGACCGCGACCATATTCCCAATCTGGATAAGCGCTCTGGCCCCAGGATTCGTTTATCGATCGATAGCGGTGTCACCCTTGACGCACCACCCTTCTGCCTTGCCTTTGTAACCAAAGAAGTCTTGCTCGAGGTTCCTTTCGATATCGAGGATCGCTCTGCAATCATCCGTACAACCGCATACCAGCTACATCACTGATTCAGGAGCGAATCCGTCGCGAAGAAAGCGCCTGCCATGATCGGCAGATCACCCGACCCGATCGACAGCCCAGCCTGGGGCTGATCCGCCCGAAGGCCAGCGCCCGCTCTGGTAACGAGTCACCACCGGCTGGGATCGATACGACCAAGGTATCGCCTAGTTTGCGGGTCATACACAACGCCCTCGCCCTCTGCCAAAAACAATCGGGGCAAGGTTAACCCGACCAGGCTCCGGGTCAATGTTTGTGCGTGACCGACGTAGATATTGTTCTTTTCAGACGGCTTGCGCGAGAAAAATCCAGTGGACGGCACGATTTGAAGCTGCCGCTCAAGTTCGCTCAGCCGATCAGATCCAGGTCTAAGCACCATCCAGTCGACGACTATCACCGTACCGAAGGCTAATCGCGCGGTTTCTTCGCAACGACAGACCACGCTGGCATACACGTCGCCAACCGGAATCTGGTGCTCACGAAACTTCTCGCCAATCAGCTTTGCCTGCTCACGGCCCAGTTCGTTCAGAGGTCTTTGCGTTGTGCAGTCACGCAGATTTTCGTTGGGCGGGTTGACCTTATGCGGATCAGCGCCGTCGGTGATGCTGTGACGAAAAAAAATGGTGTGACCACCTTTTTGCAGAAGCTCAATAAACTCTTTCCCATGCTGTGACCAAGCAGGCCCCACAAGCTGCAGCAGGAGCAAAAAGAACAAGCATCTAAACATGTGACAAGCCTTAAATGTATTTGCCCCCGATGCAAGCCTACGCCATACCCGCCGGTTAACACTGATACGACAACCCAGCAGGGAACTGATCGAACCTGCAGCCGATTCTGTCTCCGCACTTCACCGCCGCCTTGAGCAACGCTCACACAACGCTGGAGATCACCTCATGCGGGGCTTCATCAAAGCGTACGACATAGCTAACCAGTCGGCGAGCCTGCAGGAAGTCTGCAGAAGGGTTCAAGCACTTCTAGGGGACTGGTTGCGTGGCGAGCACTCGCGGTGGATCGCTTATTTCAACCTAAATTCTGTGGTTGACCACAGCTCAATGAGTTTTCGAACCAGGGTTGGGCTGCGCGTCACCCTTCCCGCTCAAAGCGGACGAACCCATAAGCAACCAAGCCCACCGTCCTTGTGAGATCAGTGGGCTTGCCAAATGACCTCAATGGTCGGGGTGAGAGGATTCGAATCTCCGGCCTCTACGTCCCGAACGTAGCGCTCTACCAGGCTAAGCTACACCCCGAGATCGCTCACCCGTAGGATCCGAAAGCCCCGTGATCAGCCAACACGCATTTGACTGGACCACCCATTTCTTTCCAAAGCCTGGCAGGATAAAGAGGTGGGAATTGGCCGCGAAACCGGCTCAGGCACCGAAGCAACAGACCCGCCATCGATCGGAGGACTACCCCCTATGGAACTCGCACACCGATTGTTTCGACTGCTGATCGCGGCCGCTGCGGGCGCCAGTGCGCTCGCCCACCATGCACTGGCCGCTCAGGAATTCCCAACCCGACCGGTACGGATTGTGGTCGGACAGGGCGCCGGCGGCGGCATGGATACGCTCGCGCGACTAGTCGGCCAGCGCCTTGCAACCGGCCTCGGGCAACCAGTGCTCGTTGAAAACCGTACCGGCGCGGGCGGAATGATCGCCACCGAAACCGTTGCGCGGGCGCCCGCCGACGGCTACACCCTGCTGTTGGGGCCCATCGGCAACATGGTGTTCACGCCCATCCTGAGCTCGCGCATGCGGGTGTCCACCACGGCAGACTTCGCGCCGGTTTCGCTGGTGGCCACGTTTCCTCTGGTCCTGGTGGTCTCGTCCACCCAACCCATCCAGTCGGTGACTGAACTCGTCAACTGGATGAAGGCCCATCCCGGCAAAGCCAATTTTGGCGGGTCAGGTCCCGCCTTCCGGTTTGCCAATGAGCTGTTCAAGGTCAGGACCGGCGCACCAGGTGAATTCGTTCAATACAAGAGCATGACCGAAACCATCACCGCGTTGATCGCGGGCGACCTGGTGATGTCGATGGTCGACACGGGCCCCGCTACGCCGCAGATCAATGCCGGCAAGCTGCGGGCGCTTGCAGTCACGTCGCCCAATCGGCTAGCGAGCCTGCCGCAGGTTCCCACCATGACAGAGCTCGGCCTGTCTGACATCGAGTTCAGATTCTGGACGGCGCTGTTCGCGCCTGCCGGCACGCCCGACCTGGTCATCAGGCGTCTCGGCGACGAGATCGCCCGCGTGCTCGCGCAGCCCGAGATCGGCACTCAGATGGCAGCGCTCCAGGTCCAGCCTACTGCCAGCAGCCCCGAGCAGCTGCGGCAATTGCTTGACTCGGATCTGAAGCGATGGGGGCAGGTCGCTGAATCCGCTCGTATCCCTAAACTTGACTGATCCGACGACCATGACCCACACCTCGACAGGCACAGCGCCCCGCGTCATCGATTTTCACGTTCACAGCCTGGAGCGCGAGGTTTTTCGGGCCTCCACCAATAAAACGGTCTTCACCGGTTTCGGCGCGCATCCGGTGAACGAACCGCGCCCCGGCGCACGTGCCCTGCTCGAGCGCATGTTGACCCCGCATACGATCATCGAGGATATGGATGCGCGCGGTATCGACGTTTCGATCGTCACCGCGAGCACCGTGTTGCAGGGCTCATCCTGGGCCAGCCCCGAGCATGATCTCGAACTGTGTCAGCGATGTAATGACCAGTCATCCGATTGGATGCGCGCCCACCCGCATCGTCTGGTTGGCAGCGCGGTGCTGCCACTCCAGTCACCCGAGCTTGCGCTGCGCGAGCTCGAACGCTGCGCCAGCCTGGGGCTGCCGGTCGTCAACGCATCGTCGAGTTATCAGGACCGTTACCTCGGCGATCCGTTCTACGCCGAGTTCTGGGCCGAGGTCGCCCGACGACAACTCACGGTCTGGATCCATCCCGAAGGCGTCAAAGACCCCTGGTTTCAGCGCTATGGCCTCTGGAATTCGTTGGGTCAGTCGATCGAGGAGACCCGCGTCATGGCCTCGCTCATCTACGAAGGCGTGATGACTCGCCACCCCGACCTCAAAGTCGTGATCGCGCATGGCGGTGGCTACTTTCCACACTACATGGGTCGAGTCGATCGCAATGCCGCCAATCGGCCCGATTCAGTCAGGCATATCGACGGTCAGCAGCCGAGTGACCTGCTGGGCCGCTTCCACTACGACACCTGCGTCTACGATCCCCGCGTGCTGCAGGTGTTGATTGAGCGCGTGGGAGTCGACCGCCTCGTGATGGGAAGCGACTATCCAGTGGGCGAAAAAAACCCCGTTGGCTGGCTGCGCGAAGCGGGGCTGGACGGTGCGGCGCTCCAGGCTGTGGCGGGCGGCAATGCCGAGCGGCTGCTCGGTACCCACGCGCCCCCGCTGAAAAAACAAAGCCCCGCAAGCTAAACGATCCTGCGGAGCATTGATGAAGACCATTGATGTCAATGGTCGGGGTGAGCGTGCGCCTTGAGTTGGCCTTCGGGAAAAGGGCGGCAAGTCGGCTCGGGCATCAGGCGGCCTTCGACTTGTGGAGGCTCGAGGACGCGCTATATGGCGCTAGGCAAAACCAACCAGGGGCACGGGCTGGCAGTAAACGAATGTTCCCCATTCGCTGACGTGAGATCGACAACAACACGGCAAATCGACACCTTAAGGGTTACAATTTGCGGATGATCAAGTCTTTCGACCATAAAGGTCTGGAGCGTTTCTTCTACCGCGGTAGCCTTTCAGGAATTCAAGCCTCGCATTCGAAGCGCCTTCGATTGATTCTGGCGCTTCTCGATCAGGCCAAGGTTATCGCCGATATGGGCGCACCGGCTCTTAGGCTGCATCCGCTGCGGGGTGAGTTGAAGGGCCTTTGGGCAGTGACGGTTCAGGCGAACTGGCGAATCACATTTCGGTTCGAGAAAGGAGACGCGTACGTCGTCAATTATTGGGACTACCACTGAAAGGGATCGAGCAAAATGGGAAAAATGTTCAACCCACCGCATCCTGGCGAGATCTTGGCAGGGATGTGGATCGAGCCAATGGGGCTCAGCATTACGGCAGTCGCTCAGAGGTTGCGGGTGTCGCGTAAAACCCTGTCCGAGATCGTCAATGGCAAGTCGTCCATTTCACCGGAGATGGCTTTGCGCCTCGAGTTAGCCTTCGGGAAAAGTGCGGCAAGTTGGCTTGGGCATCAGGCCGCCTTCGACTTGTGGAGACTCGAGGAGCGACGTTCGGATCTAGGCGTAGAACCCATAGCTGCATGAACTGGCCGGCTTGCCGCGCCGCCAGCGGAAACGCCTCAGGACACAGCGCCGCGGGACATCGCACAGGCCGATGCTCGCCTCAGCGCAAATCAGATACACACATCCTCGCGATCATATTTAAGCCACCAGGCGTTGCGTGACAGCATCCATGCTGCCCCCAGCGCAATCACCGTCGTGAAACACGACATCACCACCCCCACTCACTCCCGTCTCCCCTGAAGCAGATCAATGTCCATCTCAGCAGCCGGGTTCGAGGAGTAGAACCGCTCGACCATCTCCACCGATGTACGAGGGTTGCACGCCAGGGTCAGTACGTCCCGAACGTAGCGCTCTATCCTCGGCCAGCTGACCGAACCACCTGCGGAAACACGCCTCGATTCAGTGGCTGCGCTCCCCGGGACCCGGGCCGATGTAGGCCTCTATACCGTCGGCCTCGAGCTCTTCCAGCGCCACGCTCAGCGCTTCTGCGTCTGATACAAAGAGGTCATCCCAGACCGTTGAATTGTTGTACTCGTCGACGACCTCCAGCGTCCAGTCGGTATCAGGCATCCGATAGATCTGGATTCTTACGCTCTTACCGTCAGCGCGATACGTCTGCTGTAGTGGGGACAAGATCAAGTCCCTTTCGTCGTACATCGCGTTCACTGCCTCCCGAAGGTAAATTATTACAGCCACCCTCTTCTTCGCCAACCCTTTGCGAAAGCGCAGAAATTTTTACCGAGCGCCAGCATCTAACATTGCGCTTTTTTGTATGTTTTCATAATATACATCAATGATTAACTTTGATCGCATCCTTGGGTTCGAATGGGATCCGGGCAACAGCCGCAAGAGCGAGGTCAAGCACGGGGTGAGTCAGGTCGAGGCAGAGGAGGTCTTCTTCAACCAACCCTTGCTGATCAGCATGGACAGCGCCCACAGTCAGAATGAGGCTCGCTATCTGGCGCTAGGCAAAACCAACCAGGGGCGCGAGCTCGCCGTCGTCTTTACGCTCCGCCAAGACCAAACATTGATCCGGGTGATTTCGGCGCGCGCTCAACATCGCAAGGAGAGGCTGATCTATGACCAAGTCCGCACGTAACGTGAAACCAATACCGAAGTTTCGCTCCGAAGCCAAAGAGCGTGAATTCTGGGAGTCGAAAGTCAATGACGCGACTCAATACTTTGACCCGTCCAAAATGGTGGTCGCTACGTTCAAGAACCTCAAACCATCGACCACAAGCATCTCGCTGAGGCTGGCGGACAGCTTGCTAGACGGAATTCGCCAACAGGCGAACAAAATGGATGTGCCCTACCAGTCGCTGATGAAAATTTGGCTGACCGAGAAGTTACGAGAGCAGATAGCCCAGGAGGAATCCGTCAGTAAATGAATGCCTGATGCCCTCCGTCGCTAAACGTACAGGTGCATTGGCGAAGCAGGCAAAGGGATCAGGTGTAGCAAACCTGGCCGCCCGCGGCAGCCTTCGTCTTGCGGGATACCAGCGAATTGCCTAAGCTCAGGCAATAGTTCTCCGCCTGGAACCGTCATGATTGAACGAATCACTATCGATCCCAATGTCTGCCACGGCAAACCCTGCGTGCGCGGTCTGCGCTATCCGGTCGAGGTGGTGCTGCAGTGGTTGGCCGCAGGCATGACGCCGCAGGAGATCACTGACGATTACCCTGACCTTGAGCTGGCTGACATTCATGCGGTCTTGGCATTCGCGGCGCGCTTATCGCGCATACGACACATCGAGCCCCTTGCAGCGTGCAGTTCCTGATCGATGCGCAGTTACCGCGGCGTTTGGCGCGATGGCTGAGCGATCGCGGGTTCGACGCGACTCATACCTTTGACCTGCCCTCGGGAAACGCATCGACGGACCAAGCGCTGATTGCTTACGCTGACCTGTAAGGCAGGTTTATTGTGACGAAGGACGATGATTTCGTTCAGTCCTACATTCTGAACGGCGTACCGGCGAGGCTTTGGTTGATTACGACCGGAAACATCCGTAATGACGCGCTCGAATCCTTGATCGATCGACACTGGGCTTCAATCCATGCAGCGCTGGGCACTTCACGTTTCGTGGAGCTCAGCGCAATCGGTCTTGTGGTCCACGATTGAAGGCACGCACAGACCTCTGAAGAAGAGGCTGCTCGTCTCTGTAGCAAACCTGGTCGCCCAAGCCGGCCTTCGCTGGCCAGCAGGCTCAGAAACGGCCCAGCACCCAGCCGTCAGCCAGCCAATGTCCGAGCGTAAAAAATTGACCCAGACGCCAGCGGTAAGCGGTAAGTCCAATCGGTAGCCACCCCGAGTAGCACACCGAAAGGTTTGCTACACCAGCGTCTGATCAAGTGGAGGTAGCGTGGCATCAGGGTTGGCACACCCCGTCCACAGCCAAAGGAAGCCCCCGAAAAAACAAAGCCCCGCAAGCCGAACAACCCTGCGGGGCATGATGACTGACCATCGATGAGTCGATGGTCGGGGTGAGAGGATTCGAACCTCCGGCCTCTACGTCCCGAACGTAGCGCTCTACCAGGCTAAGCTACACCCCGAAATCGCCGGCCAGACTGACCAGAAAGCCTTGCTCGTGGCCGAAAACGCTGTTTTCTTTACGTGCGCCGCTTTCTTCGCGAAGCCTGTCAGTATAACAAGGAAGAAATTGGTCGCGAAACCGCCGCCGCAGGCTCTTACCAACCACCTCCCGAAGGATGATCAGTTGGGTGCTGGCTCCTCGACTGTTCTGGCTTCCTGTCGCCGCAGGCGGAAAGCCCGAGCTGGGCTTGTCCGTAACGGGCCGGTCACCGGTCCTGATTTGAGTCAACCATACTGCCAGACGCGAGGCTCAAGTCGGTTACTCTCGACCCGACTCCCTCGAGGGGCGCGCTGCTTTCTGATCCGCCCGCGATTTTTGGCCTGCTTCGCCCAGCCGACTCCAAGATGAACACTCAACCAGCTCGTCAAAGTGCCGCTGCCCGGCTGCTGTTTGCAGCATGCCTGATCGTGCCCGGCGGCCCGGTCTGGAGTCAGGCGGCACAGCCTGCGCCCCCGGCAAACCCGCCTGCACCGGCCACTCGGCCCGCACCGGCGCCCGCCGCCCAGGCCGCGCCTGCATCGGCTGCCACGGGCCAAGCCGGCACCGCCAGCCCGCAACCCCAGCGCCCCGCGGTGCCCGGCGCCCCCTGCCTGATCGCACAGTTTCGAGCCATCGCGCTCGACACCCACAACCCCACTGAACGCGCCGTGCTCGCTCGCCAGTGGCTGCAGCGTAACCTTGAGGGCTGCACCGCCGATAAGCTAAGCCTTCTGGGTTCGAACCGGTCCGCCTGGCTGGGAACGTCGGATTCCGCTGAGCTGATGGGTCTGATCGACACCGCCATCGAGGCACAGTCTCAAAACGATCCAGCGCTCCTGCGTCAACTCTACGACGCCACGCCGCGTACCTTCCAGCCCACCGTTGAAACCATCCGCACCGAACCCCCGCGCCCGATTCTTCAACCGGCCGGCGCGATGACACCGCCGCCTATCGGTATGGTGAATATCCGCCAAGGTGACCGAGGCGACCCGGGCTGGGGCGGCTCTTCGCAGGGGGGAAGCGGTGGAGGTCAAGCGCAGACCAATGCTTTCAACGAACAACAGCGTAAAGCCGTGAGCGATTATTTCTCCCAGTCCTACGAGATCGGCGAGTGCCCAGTTGGGCTCATCGCACGCGAAGGGAGATGTCAGTCGCAGAACCCGGACAAGCTGTGGCGTGTAGGCGAACCGCTCCCGCGCGCGCTTCAAAATGAAGCCAGGGATCTGCCCAATATGCTGGCCGAGCGTCTGGGCCCGGCGCCCTCCGGCTCGCGTTACATCCGCGCGGGATCGGATGTGTTGATGCTCGATGCCTCAGGTACCGTAACCGGCGCGGTCACCGATTTTGGTCAGCCACCGGTCGTGCGTCGAGCACTGCCACGGCCCTCTCCTGCCCCCCAGCCGGCTGCGAAATGATTTTCTGCGGGCGGGCTTACGCCTAATTTGCGCGCTCGACCGCCAGCCCAGGCAGGCTCATTAACACGGCGCTGAATTCATCAGACTGGGCGTGCCGGAGCATGGTGCGCGCGGCCGCGCGAGCGAGCTCGGCCTCGTTCAATGCCATCTGACGCGCATAGTCGAGTGAGCCGCTTCGACGGATCGCAGCGACAACCTGGTCGAATTCCACATCACCGCCCTGCTCGATCGCAGTCCGGATCAGCTGTCGGTCGGCGCCCGTGCCATGGCTCATGACGTGAATGAGAGGCAGCGTGGGCTTGCCTTCGCGCAAATCATCTCCCACGTTCTTGCCGATTTCGGCGGTATCGCCGCTGTAATCGAGCACATCATCGACTAGTTGAAAGGCCGTGCCCAGGTGCCGGCCGAACGACGCCGCAGCTTCCTCGACCACCGCCGGGGCTTGACAGAGCATGGCGCCCAATCGAGCCGCCGCCTCAAAAAGCTTTGCTGTCTTGAACCGGATGACCTGCAGATAGCGCGCTTCGTCGGTGTCGGGGTCGTGGCAGTTCATCAACTGCAGGACCTCGCCTTCGGCGATGACGTTGGTGGCCTCGGCCAACACGCGCATCACACGCATGTCGTCAACTTCGACCATCATCTGAAACGCTCGGGAGTACACAAAATCGCCCACCAGGACGGCAGCCGGGTTGCCGAACGAAGCGTTGGCTGTGCTCCGACCGCGCCTCAATTCGGATTCATCGACCACGTCATCGTGGAGCAAGGTGGCGGTATGGATGAATTCCACCACCGCTGCGAGGCGATGGTGGTGCGAGTCGCCGGTGAAACCCAAAGCTCGGGCCACGGAAAGGAGCAGCAGCGGGCGGATCCGTTTGCCTCCCGACCCAACGATGTAGTCGGAAATCGTGCGGATCAGCGCCACCTCGGAGGCGAGGCTGCGCCGAATCATTCGGTCGGTTGCCTCGAGGTCGGGGGCCAGAGCAGGGAAAAGTTCGGAGGGTTTCATCCGCGGGAAGGTGGCGAGGACGCCAGCGCCATGACACATGCACCCCGATGCAGCCGCGAAGCACCGGAGGCGAATGCTTACGGACGCGGCTATTTCAGGGAAACCGTTGATTATAGTCCGCGCGGCGCATGTCGATGCCACTTCACCGGCTCCCCGCAGCATCGTGAATCACCAACCGCCCGGCTACGGCTCCGACTCGGGCACGAGCGCGCCCCCCTCGCATCGGCGAATGATCGCGATGGAGGCTTTTTGACTCAAGTATCGGAATTTGCGACAATCTTCGGTTCCCTCGTGAATACAACACAGGGAACAAAGCAAAAGGGGTCTTTCCATGTACGCGGTCATAAAAACCGGTGGCAAACAATACAAAGTGAGCGCCGGCGATAAAATCAAAGTAGAACAGATGCCGGCGGACATCGGAGTCGAAATCACCATTGATCAGGTTCTGGCTGTGAGCAACGGTGAGCAAATCGCCGTCGGCACGCCGCTTGTGGCTGGCGCAACGGTTTCGGCAAAGGTGCTCTCCCACGGTCGTCACGACAAGGTTCGCATTTTCAAAATGCGTCGGCGCAAGCACTATCAGAAGCGCCAGGGCCATCGCCAGAATTACACCGAAATCCTGGTGAGCCGAATCGCATCGTCGCTCGGCGAAGCAACGGCTGCGGCCGAAGCACCCGCCCAGTAACCGGAGATCATTCACCATGGCACAGAAAAAAGGCGGCGGCTCTACGCGTAACGGTCGCGACTCGCAACCGAAAATGCTGGGTATCAAGGCCTACGGCGGTGAAACCGTCACAGCCGGATCCATCATCGTTCGTCAGCGCGGCACGCAATTCCATCCCGGCGAAAACGTCGGCTTGGGCAAAGACCACACGCTCTATGCCCTCATCGAAGGCAAGGTCGAGTTCGCGGTCAAGGGGCCGGCCCGCCGGCGCACCGTGCGGATCGCCCCCCTTCAGTAAGTCCGCTCAGGCAAGCGGCCGCAAAAGCCCCGCCTGAGCGGGGCTTTTGTTTGGGCGCGAACCAGGCACGGGATCCCCGCCATGAAGTTCGTTGATGAAGCGCACATTGAAGTTGTTGCCGGCCATGGGGGTAATGGCATCGTTTCGTTTCGCCGCGAAAAGTTCATTCCGCGGGGTGGCCCCGACGGCGGCGATGGCGGCCGCGGCGGCAGCATCTGGGCAGTGGCCGACCGCAACATCAATACCCTGGTCGACTATCGCTACGCGCGCCGACACGAAGCGCGAAACGGCGAGAACGGCCGCGGGTCTGACCAATACGGTGCGGCTGCTGACGACATCCGGCTGCGGGTGCCCGTCGGCACTGTGATCCATGACCAGGACTCGGGCGAACTGATCGCCGACCTGGCAGCCGATGGCGATACCGCCCTGCTCGCGCGAGGCGGCGATGGCGGCCTCGGCAATATTCACTTCAAGTCGAGCGTCAATCGCGCACCTCGACAATCCACACCAGGGCGCGAAGGCCAGCAACGTCGCCTCCATCTGGAGCTGCGTGTGCTCGCCGATGTCGGACTTCTAGGCATGCCCAACGCAGGCAAATCAACGCTCATCAGCGCGATCAGCAACGCGCGCCCCAAGATCGCCGATTACCCCTTCACCACGCTCTATCCCAACCTGGGCGTGGTACGGGTGGGTCCCGAGAAAAGCTTTGTGGTGGCTGACATCCCCGGACTGATCGAAGGCGCCTCGGAGGGCGCCGGGCTGGGGCACCAGTTCCTGCGCCATCTGCAGCGTACCGGCCTCCTGCTGCATCTGGTGGATCTGTCACCGGTCGATCCTGATGCCGACCCTGCGCGCGATGCGCGCGCCATCCTGCGGGAGCTGCGGGTCTATGACACAGCGCTTTACGAAAAGCCGCGCTGGCTGGTGCTGAACAAAGTCGACATGATTCCAGAGGACGAACGCGAAGCGCGAATCGAAGCGTTCATCAAGCGCTTCCGCGGTCGCGGTCGATCAGCCATCCCTGTCGACCGGAGTCGCGTGTTTGTCATCTCGGCTCTCACACGGGAGGGCTGCCAGTCGCTTTGCTGGGCTATCCAGGAGCATCTCGAAGCAGTCCGTCCGCAGCTGGATCGGGAACGCGATGTACGATTTGACGATGCGCCGCCGCCCGCGCCACCGAAGCCCCCGCAGCCCCGCCCCGGGCGATCCCGGTCGCAGCGCTGACCTGAGAGAGGGAACGGGTGGAACGCAACGAGCCAGACACCACCGCTCAGGGGCTTGCGCTCGCCCACGCGGCAGATGTTCGCGTGGTGGCCGCGGCGCGCCGGATCGTCGTCAAGGTCGGGTCCAGCCTGGTGACCGACGAGGGTCGTGGGCTCGACCGCGCCGCCATCTCACGCTGGGGCGCGGAAATCGCGTCGCTTCGCGCGGGCGGCAAACAGGTGGTGGTGGTCTCCTCGGGTGCCGTGGCCGAGGGCATGAAACGATTAGGCTGGAGCCAGCGTCCGCGGGAAATGCATGAACTGCAGGCTGCTGCCGCGGTCGGGCAGATGGGGCTCGCGCAAGTCTACGAGAGCTGCTTTGCCGAGCATGGCCTGCGCACGGCTCAGGTGCTGCTCACCCATGAAGATCTGGCGGACCGGAAGCGCTACCTGAACGCGCGCTCCACGCTACGAACCCTGCTCGAGCTCGCTGTGGTGCCGATCATCAACGAAAACGACACGGTCGTGACCGACGAGATCAAGTTCGGCGATAACGACACGCTGGGCGCGCTAGTCACCAACCTGATCGATGCTGATGCACTGGTGATCCTCACTGACCAGCAGGGGCTCTTTACCGCTGACCCACGCCGCGACCCATCGGCAACCTTGCTTACTGCCGTGCGGGCGGGCGACCCCCGGTTAGAGGCGATCGCAGGCGGCACCGGTTCATCGATTGCGCGGGGCGGCATGATCACCAAGGTTCGCGCAGCACAGCGCGCAGCACGAGGGGGCGCGAGCACGGTGGTCGCATCGGGACGACTCGAGGGCGTGCTTCGGAGGCTTGCTGCGGGAGATGCACTCGGAACCCAGTTCATCGCCGACCTGCCTCGGCTGGCCGCGCGCAAGCAATGGATGGCTGATCACCTTCAGCTTCGCGGCTCGGTCACGGTCGACGAGGGCGCCGCGCGCGCGCTCTGCGCAGCCGGCCGCAGTCTGCTGCCCATTGGCGTCACAGAGGTTCAAGGCGACTATGAGCGGGGTGAGGTCATTGCCATCCGAAACGCTCAAGGTGTTGAACTGGGGCGAGGCCTCAGCAATTACTCGTCGGCCGACACGCGCCGCATCATGCGGCGCGCCTCTCACGAGATCGAGTCAATCCTGGGCTATATCGAAGAGCCCGAACTCATCCATCGCGACGATCTGGTGCTGCGTTAAGGGCAACGAATCGCCCGCGAAGATCGCTACGCAGCGCCACAGGTGCGGCCGGTGAAACCGGCCTCATCGACACCACCCACCGCGCTCGGCTACCATCAGCCTCCCGTTGTCCCATGGCTCGATGGTCCAGCCCCCGTTGCGCGGAGATTTCGCGATGCATGGCGTTCGCCTCTATGCCGGTACAGCCGGCCACTCCACCTGGTTCAGCAGCGACCTGGGTGAACACTGGATCCACCCCAACAGCCACTCGGGGCTTTACACCGAGGCGCGGGTCTGGTGCTTCAGCAGTCACCCCTCCGACCCGGACACCCTTTACGCGGGCTCTGACATGGGTCTTTTCTGTTGGAGTGAGCGCGCACAGGCCTGGGAGAGCCTGCCCTCACCCATGGCTGATATCTGGTCCATAGCGCAAGATCCCAACGACCCGCGCATCCTGATCGCCGGCACACGACCCGGTGCGCTCTATCGCTCGACCGACGCGGGTCGTCACTGGCAGCAATCGAGTACCCCTGGCGTCCAGGCCTTTTCAAGCGTCAACCGTGGCCCGACACGCGTCACCCAAATCCTGTTCGATCCGATCGATCGCGGGACCATCTGGGCGGGTATCGAAATCGGCGGTATCTGGCGTAGCACCGACAGCGGCCTCAACTGGACCTTCCTCGACCAGGGCCTGGTGTCAGGCGACATCCACGGCATCGCGGTGATCCGCGATACCGATGGTGCCAAGGCTGTGCTCGCCACCACCAACAAGGGACTGCACCGCAGCCGCGACAACGGCGCAAGCTGGGTGCACGAGACGATCGACTCGCCCTGGCAGTATTCACGCGCGGTTCAACTCGCGCCCGATGGTCGCACGCTCTACCTCACAAACGGCAACGGCCCGCCAGGCAGCACGGGCCGGCTTCTTTGCAGCGAAGACGCTGGCCATCACTGGCATGAAATCACGCTACCCGGCATGCTGAACAGCACCGTCTGGTGTGTCGCGATGCACCCGGCCGACCCGCAGCTGCTCTTTACCTGTACCAACCTTGGCCAGGTATTTCGCAGCACCGACGGTGGTGCGAACTGGACGCGACTGCCGCGTGAATTCGGCGAGATTCGCGCGCTTCACTGGCGTCCCGCTCCCCCTTCCAACGATTCAAGCGCGGTCGCCGCGCAATGGACTTATCGATAGGAGATATCCGTGATTGGCTCACTTCATTTGCCCCGCGCATTGGCGGCGCTCGCGTTATCCCTGCTCCCCTCGCTCGCTGCTGCGCAGTGGCCCACACAACCCGTTCGCATCATGGTGCCGTTCGCGCCGGGCGCACTCACCGATCTGGCGGCCCGCAATATCGCAGCCGAGCTCTCGGCTCAGATTGGCCAACAGTTTGTGGTCGAAAACAAAGGTGGGGCAGCCGGCACCATCGGCACTGCCGAAGTCGCTAAAGCTCGGCCGGATGGTCACACGCTGGTCTTTACCGACAGTTCCCTCACCATCTCGCCTGGGCTCTATAAATCGCTGCCTTATGACGTGTTGCGTGACCTGGTCGCGATTACCATCCCAGTCGAGGCACCTGCAGTCATGGTGGCGCGCACCGGCCTGGGCGCCAAGACGGTGGCCGAGGTCGTTGCGCTCGCCAAGGCAAAGCCCAAAGGACTCACCTTTGGCTCGGGCGGACAGGGCTCGTCCGCACATCTCGCAACCGAGCTCTTCCTGATGCAGGCCGGCCTCGAAATGACGCATGTCCCGTTTCGAGGCGTAGCGGCCGCGCTCACCGATACGGCCGGCAACCAGATCGATATCACCGTGTCGAGCCTCGGTGGCGCCTCGGGCCACATTCGCGGCAACCGCGTCGTACCGCTCGCAGTCACCGGCTCGCAGCGCTCGCCCGCGTTCCCCGAGCTGCCCACCTTCGCCGAGGCAGGCTTTGGCCAATACGATGTTGTCTATCGCTTCGGATTCCTCGCCCCCACCGGCACCCCCGGATCGGTGATCACCCGCCTGCAGACGGAGATCGCGAAGGCGGTCACGCAACCGAAGGTGAAAGCCTTCCTCGATTCGCAAGGCGCGCGCGCGGTACGCATCGATGGGGCAGCATTTACCGACCTGATCCGGCGCGAACTCGCCCTCTGGAAGCAGGTGATTGAGCGTGCAGGCGTGAAAGCCGAATAGCCTCTTCCACCCTTTATCGGCAGACCCTTTTGAACGAGACCATCGATCCCGACATCCCGGCGCCGGCGTATGCCTGCGATAGCCATTTCCATGTGTTTGGCGACCCTGCCCGGTTTCCGTATCGCGACCCGAAGCTGCGCTATCAACCGCCCATCGCGCCACTCGCGGACTACCTCACGCGCGCACGCCGGATCGGTATCGAGCGCTTCGTGTTTGTGCAGCCCAGCGCTTATCTGCGCGACAACAGCTGCCAGCTCGAAGCCATGGCCCAGATGGGTGACGCCTGCCGGGGCATCGTTGACATCGACGAAGACGCGCCCGACGCCCTCTTTGAGTCGTTACATCGCCAGAACGTTCGTGGCATCCGAATCAATGTGTCACCGATCCATCCGCCCGAAGAGGGCTTGGCGGACCGGCTTCTGCCGCGTATTAACCTGCTCGAGAAGCGCTGCCAGGCGTTTGGCTGGCATCTGGATTTTCTGCTGCCGGGTTGGCTCACTGAGCGCTTGCTCCCGCGTATCGCCGACCTCGAGGTCGATTGCACGCTTGCCCACCTGGGGATGTTTGCGGCTGCGCTTGGCCCCGAGCAACCGGGCTTTGTAAAGCTACTTCGGCTGCTGGAGTCGGGGTCGGGACGGCACTGGGTCAAGCTCACTGGCTTTTACCGGGTGTCGCGCGAGCCGCCGCACTACAACAACGTGGCACCGATGATGCAGGCGCTCGCCGCGGCGGCACCCGATCGGTTGATCTGGGGAAGCGATGATCCACATCTATCGTTTGCGCACGAGACCGGCACGATCACGCTCTACAACCTGATGTGCCGTTGGGCTGCAAGCCCCGCGTTGCGACAGAAAATTCTGGTGGATAACCCGGCGCGCCTCTACGGCTTTGACACGCCGGGCTGAAGGCTTACAGGCGCCGCGAAAAATCGGGGTCGAAACCGGCATCGAATGGCGAGTAGGTGTCTTCGACCAGCTCGGCGTCGCCGTCGAGTTCGACGGCATCGAGCTCATCAAGTGACCGGACGCGGCGGAAGTCGCTGAAAAACCGCAGCCCGCTGCGACAGGTGGCCTCCATGCGGCGCGCGGCCTCTAGCGCGCCCGCCGGGTCAACAATCAGCTGAAGCGGGTCGAAGGCGCTGTGGCTTTGCCCGGGGCCAGCATCGGTGAGGTCGGTGACGCTTGGCACAAGCGCGGTGTCGTAGTTCATGGGGGGCTCCCGAGAGTTGAGAAACGAGGGAAGCCCCAGTATTGCGAGAGCCCCGCCGGCTGACTGCGGCTTTCGTCACACCCGCGTTGAGGGCATGTGACGCATATCAGCCAGAAGCGGAAAAAAGTCGCGCCCGGTCGGTGCCTGGCTCCCTGTTGCCGGTTCCAGGTGCCTTAGCTCGAGGTCGTCGGCTCAAGGCCCGCCCGACCCGCGCCGCCCAGGCCCACCTACATCACGGCGCCCAGCTGCCAGGGCACGAATTCATCGTTACCAATGCCCAGCGCCTCGCTACAGCTCGGATCGCCGCTTGCCACCTTCAGCATGCGCTCGAAAATCTCGCGCCCTTTCTGCGCCACGCTCACCGATCCATCGATGATCGGTCCGCAGTTGATATCCATGTCCTCGCTCATGCGCTCATAGAGCGCGCTGTGGGTGGCAAGCTTGATCGACGGCGCGGGCTTGCACCCATACACCGAACCGCGCCCCGTGGTGAAGCAGATCAGATTGGCCCCACCCGCCACCTGGCCTGTGGCCGATACCGGGTCATAACCCGGCGTATCCATGAACACGAAACCGTGCGACGTAACGGGCTCGGCATATTCAAAAACATCCACCAGATCGGTCGTACCGGCCTTGGCCACCGCGCCCAGCGATTTCTCCAGGATCGTGGTGAGACCGCCCGCCTTGTTGCCGGGCGAGGGGTTGTTGTCCATGCTGCCATCATTCTTGGCGGTATAGGCCTCCCACCACCGAATCCGGCGAATCAGCTTGTCCGCCACCTCCTGCGATACCGCGCGGCGCGTGAGCAAGTGTTCGGCGCCATAGATCTCGGGCGTTTCAGACAGGATGACCGTGCCGCCATGCGCAACCAACAGATCGCAGGCCGCGCCCAGCGCCGGGTTAGCGGTGATGCCGGAATAACCATCCGAGCCGCCACACTGTAGCCCCACCGTGAGATAGCTTGCGGGCACGGGCTCGCGTCGCACCGCATTGGCCGCCGGCAGCATGGCCTTGACCGCTGCAATGCCCGCCTCCACGGTTTTACGGGTGCCGCCACTCGTCTGGATGATGAGCGGCTTTAACTGCGCGTTCTCTCCCAGGCCCTGCGCATGAAAGAGCGCATCCATCTGATTAGATTCACAACCGAGCCCGATGATGACCACGCCCGCGAAATTCACATGCCGGCTGTAGCCCGCGATCGTTCGGCGAAGCACGTCGATACCCGCGCCCTGCGTGTCCATGCCGCAGCCCGAAGCATGAGAGATCGGCACCACGCCATCGACATTCGGATACTGCGCCATCACCTCGGGGGTAAAGTGCTGGGCCACGAACCGTGATACCGAGGCTGAGCAGTTCACCGTGGCGATCACGCCGATGTAGTTGCGGGTGGCCACCCGGCCGTCCGGTCGCCGGATGCCCGAGAAGGTTGCGGGTTCGGCGGGGGCCTCGATCGCTCGCCGGTCTACGCCGACATCGTACTGGCGCTCGAACATTTCGAAGCCGAGATTATGGACGTGCACATGTTGGCCCACGGCAATGGGCTGGGTGGCAAAGCCGATGATCTGGTTGTAGCGCCTCACCGGCGCACCTTGCGCGATCGCGCGTACCGCCAGCTTGTGGCCTGCGGGAATCGCGTCAACGCAGGCGATGTTCTCATCATCAATTCGGGTGCCGGCTGCAATTGGTCGAGCAGCGATCACGACATCATCATGAGGATTCAGGCGTAGCGTGGGCCGGCGGATCAGCGAGATAGGCTGGTTCATCAGATCACCTCAAACCATCAGGGATAGAGCAGGCGCGGCAACCACAACACCACGTCGGGAACGAAGGTGATGAGGATGAGCGTTGCGAACAGGGGAAGCATCCAGGGGGCGATCGCCACCACAGTACGCTCAAACGATAGCTTCGAGACCTTGGCAAGTACAAAGAGAACCATGCCGACCGGTGGCGTGAGCAGCCCGATCATGAGGTTCAGCACCATCACCAGGCCAAAATGAATCGGGTCGATACCGAGCTTTGCGATGATGGGCGAGAACACGGGAACCAGAATGGTGATCGCTGCAATCGTCTCCATGAAGCAGCCCACAAACAACAGGAACAGATTGGCCAGCAGCAGAAACACCCAGGGCTCGCTGCTGATGGACAGCACCCAATGCGCAATCGCCTCGGTAACCTGAGTGGTGGTGAGCACCCAGGCAAAAATAGATGCCGCAGCCACAATGAACAACACGGTTGCGGTGGTTTCGATGGTGTCCATCGAGATCTTCACCAGCATCCGCCAGTTGAGCGTGCGGTACCAAACGAAGCCGAGGAACAGCGCCCAGGCAACCGCAGCCACTGCAGCCTCAGTCGGTGTGAACAGCCCCGAGGCCATGCCGCCAATCAGGATCACCGGCGTCAGCAGCGCCATGAATGCACGGAACTTCATCCAGCGATCAACAATCAACACCGCGGCAAGCGGCAGACCGAACTTGAAGAGCCCGCCCAGTTCCTGGTCGCCCCACAAGCGGAAAAGCGCGAAAGCGACAATCGCCACAGCGAGCAGTTCGACGAACGCGCCCCCCATCCGCGGCCAGGAAAACGCGATGTCTGCGCCGTATTTGCGCACCCGCGCGTACCACGCCACCATGACCATCATGAAAAGCGCCATGACGATGCCCGGCACAAAGCCCGCGGCAAAGAGCTTGCCGATCGATGCGTTCGCCTGGACACCGTAAATCACCATGGGTAAGGAGGGCGGAATGATGGGGCCAAGCGTCGATGAAGCAGCCGTGATTCCCACTGCAAATTCCACCGGATAGCCATGATCCTTCATGGCCTTGATCTCGATGGTGCCCAGGCCGCCAGCATCGGCCACTGCAGTGCCCGACATGCCGGCAAACACCACCGACCCCACAACATTCACATGCCCCAGCCCACCTTTCATCCAGCCCACCAGCGCAAGCGCAAAGTCGTAGATGCGGTTGGTGATCCCGGCAGAATTCATGAGGTTGCCGGCAAAGATAAAGAACGGCACAGCAAGGAGCGGAAAGCTATCCACGCCGCCCACCATCCGATGAACCACCGTGAGCGGCGGAATGGTTCCCGACAGCCAGATGTAGGCGAGCGACCCGATCGCCATTGCGATTGCAATCGGAATGCCAGTGGCCATCGCGGCGAGAAACGAGCCGAAGAAGAACGCGTTCATGCGCGCTCTCCTCGACCAGGCGCGGGCGGCATAGAACTGGGGCCGTCGTGGTCTTCACCAGGCCGCTCGAGCACGCTCCAGCCTCGTCGCCCGTGCAGCACCGCCACCTGAATGGCGCGATAAGTCATGAGCACAAAGCCCAGCGCAACAAAACCGTAGACCCAGCTCATTGGCAGATCCACCACGGTCATGCCCAGATTGTTCATACGCGGCACCAACTCGATTGCAAGCCAGCTCGCGTAGCCGAGAAAGGCAATACGAATGAGGTCGACAAAGGTTGAAAGCGCGCGCCCCACTATGGCCGGAAGGTAGCGATAGACAAATTCGACATGAATGTGGCTGTTACGACGCACGCCCATCGATGCCCCGAGAAAGGTGACCACCACCAGGAAATACCGTGCGATCTCCTCGGTCCAGCTTGCCGAATCGTTGAGCACGTAGCGCGTGAAAAACTGGTAGAAGACCGTGAATGCGAGCAGCCAGAACATGACAAGCGTGAGCCAGTCTTCCCAGCGATACACGGACAGATCGATGGGCGCATCCTTGGCATGGAAGTGCCCCGATTCGTCGAGCACAGGAGAGTCGCTATCCGGAGTCATAGGGGCTTACCGGTGGGCGGGTTAAAGATGGATCGGTTGCAAAGACCCCGCCGCGAGATCCCCGCCCGAGGCGTGGCGGGATCTTGCGGCGTGCGACCGGCAACCGATCAAGAGGGCGGCGCTCACTTGGAGCGCTTACGCAAGTGGCCCAACCACGCATCCAGCGGAGCGCCCCCGGGGTTTGCAGCCGGGCGCTTACTTGATCGCCTGGATCTTGTCCCAGTCGGCCTTGCTGTAGCCCATGGACTCCATCGGCACCGATTTCAGGACGGCCTTCTGAAAGTCGCTTCGATCGACCTCGGTCACGGTCAGACCTTTTTTGCGGAACTCATCCACCAGCTCGACCTCGCGCTTGAGGATTTCAGCAGTACCCCGTGCAGCGGCCTCGAGGGTGACTTCCGAGAAGATTTTTTTCTCGTCAGCGGTGAGCTTTTTCCAGATATGCGGGGCGACCTGCGTGGCAACCGCATCAACAATGTGGCCGGTGAGGATGATGTGCTTCTGCACCTCGTAGAACTTCTTGGCCTCGATGGTGGGCAGCGGATTTTCCTGGGCCTCGACCGTGCCGTTTTGCAGCGCCAGGTAGACCTCGGCAAAGGCAATCGGCGTCGGGTTGGCGCCGCAGGCCTCGGGCGTGGCGCGGTAGGCGGGCACGTCGGGCACGCGGATCTTCAGGCCCTTCATGCCTTCGCAGGTGGTGAAGGCTTTTTGCGCCGTGGTGTGGCGTGCGCCGTAGTAGGTGTAGGCAGTGATCTGGATGCCGGTTTTGGCGCGGTATTCGGCCGCCAT
>JALREG010000277.1 GCA_023253905.1 Burkholderiaceae bacterium | reverse complement strand
CAGCAGCAGCGGGTGGCGCTAGCGCGCGCGCTCGCGCCAGCACCGTCGCTCCTTCTGCTCGATGAGCCCTTCTCGAGCCTGGACCCCGAGTTGCGCGAGCGACTCGCGCTGGAGTTGCGAGAGCTGCTCAAGGCAGCGGCCATCACCACGCTTCTGGTCACGCATGATCAGCACGAGGCGTTCGCCATGGCCGACAGCGTCGGGGTCATGATCGATGGTCGAATTGCGCAGTGGGATACCCCCTACCGGCTCTATCACCGCCCGGCCTCGCGCGAGGTTGCAGATTTCGTCGGTCACGGCGCGTTTCTCCCCGGGCGGGTTCGGCAAGCGCAGGGCGAAGCGCAGATCGAAATCGAATTGGGCACGCTGCCAATCCTTGCGCGCAGCGATCAGGCGATCGCCTCAGCGGTGGCCGCACCCAGCGGTGAGGTGACGGTGCTTCTGCGCCCCGACGACGTGATCCACGACGACGCCAGCCCGGTGCATGCGCAGGTCATTCGCAAGGCGTTCAGGGGCGCGCAGTTCCTCTACACGCTCAGGCTGCCAAGCGGCGCGACCCTTCTTGCCCTGGTGCCAAGCCATCATGACCATCCGGTTGGCGAGACCATTGGCATTCGCTTCGACGCGGATCACATCGTCACCTTCGCATCGCCCGATACCCTCCATGAATGACACGACCCAGCAGACCGACTTGGGGGTCGCGCGGCGCGGCCTTCGCGGCGCAACATCGCCTGCCCGCCGGTACCGGTCTGCACACCCCGGCAGCCATCTTGTGGCAATCGCCCTCGCCCTGCTCAGCTTCCCGTTCATCGCGGCCTCTGCTGCCACCACCGGTTCGGTCCAGCACGATGCAAGCACCGGTATCGACTGGGTCACCCTCGAGGGCTTCTCAATCGCTCGCACCGAGACCACCATCGGCCAGTTCCGCACATTCGTTTCCGCCACCCGGCTCACCACCCGAGCCGAACGTGATGGGGGCGGTTCGGTGTTTGAAGCAGGCTGGACCCGCAAACCCGGATGGACGTGGGCGACACCCTACGGACCGCAATATCGCCCGGCCGACGACGAACCGGCCGCGCATGTCACCTATGACGAAGCCCAGGCCTTCTGCCGCTGGGCCGGCGGTCAGCTTCCGAACGACGCGCAGTGGACTGCGGCGGCGTATCGCGAGCAACGCGCAACCCCTCCCGCGCCATTCGTGCACGGACGCACCTACCCCTTTCCCACGGGTAACACCCCGGCGGGCGCGCAGTGCCTGGATGACTGCGGGTCGGAGTCCGCCCGCCGCTCGGTGCGGCACGGTGCCGCTCTGTCGCGCGGACTCGGCCATGCAGCCGTCAGCCAGACGCCAGCTGGCGTGAACGGCCTGCACGACATGGGCGCGAATCTTTGGGAGTGGGTCGACGACCCCCCTGGGCTCGCTGGCAATGCTGAGCGCCTCACCCGTGGCGGCTCCTGGTGGTATGGCAGCGGCCCCATGCGGGAAGACCACCGTCAGAGCAAACCGGGCGATACCGCTGTGGTGTACATCGGGTTTCGATGCGCGCGGCTCGCGCGCTGAGAAGCCTGCGTTTCAGGCTGGCGTTGAGTGCGCCCGCAGCGCAGGATGCACCGGCTGCACGGCGGCGATAAAGGCCCAGGCCCCGCCGAGTGAAACCAGGGCAAGAACGGTAAAGCCCAGCCGGTAGTCACCCATCAGGTCGACGAACACGCCCGCCACGAGCGGACCTGCAACCTGACCAATCGCCACCACCACCGCCGACACGCCCAGGATCATGCCAATCGAACGGCGTCCGAAGTAGTCTGCTCGCATCGCCTGCATGAAGGGCCCGCGTACGCCCCAGGCAACACCATGCAGCACGGCGAACGCCACCAGCATCGCAAAGCCGTTGGCGTAGGTCAGCATGATCAGTCCCAGAAAATGCCCCACCATCGCGAGCGCTGCCACGCGCCGCTTCACAAAGCGATCGCCGATCCAGATTCCCAGCAGCACGCCACCAATCTGCGCAATGGTCATCAGCATGATCACCAGCGAGGCGAGGTTGACCGAATAACCGAGCCCCTCTTTCATGTGCGTGATCGCGTGCACATTGACAGCCCCCACGATCAGCAGCGCCGCACCGTGGCCGATCGCAAGCAGCCAGAAGGCGCGGGTGCGCATCGCCTCGTGGAGCGTAAAGCCACGCTTTGCCTGCTCGGCTGCGCTGAGCGCGTGCTCGTCGGCGGCAAAGGCTGAGCCCGCCGACACGGACACGGCCCCCGCGGTTGGCCCGCCCGACGCTGACGCACCAGCTGGCGAACCGGATGCTGCCAACGCCTCGGCCGGGGCCGGAAGACCGTCAACCTGCTCACCCAATTGCTGCGGACGTCCGCGAAACACACGACTGATGGGTAACCCCACTGCCAGCACAATCAGACCGGAGGCAATCGCGGTGACGCGCCAGCCAAACGCCTGCATCAAGGCCGCCACCAACGGCACCAGTACGCCGCCGAAGCCGACCCCCAGGCCCAACGCCGAAAGCGCTCGCGCCCGGTAACGTTCAAACCAGTGAATGATGGCTACGTTGACCGGAAAGTATCCACAGAGCGTCATGCCCACAGCGCATACTGCGATCGCCGAATAGAAGGCCGCGAGGCTGTCCACCATGCCGAGCGCGATCAGGCCCAGACCAAAGAGCACCACGCCCGCCCGAATCACCGGGCCTTCACCGAAGCGGTCAACCAGCCACCCAACGAGCGGCCCGATGATGGCGGTTTCAAGCGACATGAGCGCCGCCCCGCCCGAGAGCTCGGTTTTACTCCAGTCGCGCTCGTCGGACAGTACGGCCACATAGGCGCCGTACGACTGCTGCATCAATCCGCCCTGCAGCACCTGGAGCGCAGCGCCTGCACCCACCATCTTCCAGCCGTGGAAGACTTTCATTCGGGTCACGCAGGACCAAGACGATCCAGCGCCTGACCAATACGTGCAACACCGGTTCGGATCTGGTCGGGCGTGGGCGTGGAAAACGACAGCCGCAGGGTAGCGGGATCGGTTTGGTCGGCGTAATAAATATCGCCAGCCACGAACGTAACCTTCTCGTTGATGGCGTGCTTGAGCAGGTCGCGGGCACTCGCTCCGCTTCGGATCCGTCCCCACATGAACATGCCGCCCTCCGGGACATTCACCTCGATCCGTGACGACAGATGCGCAGCAATCGCCTCCCGCATGGCCTGCGCCCGCTCGCGATACGCGCCAAGGATGACTGGCAGGTGCGCCCGCAGCCGTCCCGCCTCCAGGTAGCGGGCCACGGTCATCTGGGTGAAGCCGGGATTGGACAGATCATCAAGCTGCTTGGCGATCAGGCAGGCGCGACGAATTGCCGGCGCCGCAATCAGCCATCCGGTTCGAAGCCCAGGCGCAATCACCTTGGAAAAGCTGCCCAGATGCACCACCCAATCGCGGGCCCCAGGCACCTGATCAACCAGACTCAGAAGATGAGGCTGCGGGTCGCCGTGAAAGCGTAAGCGCCCGTAGGGATCGTCTTCCACCACTACGACGCCGAACTGTACGGCGAGTTCGAGCAGACGAAGCCGCCGCGCAAGGGGCATGGTGGCGCCGCTCGGGTTCGCAAACGTGGGCACGACATAGAGCAGTTTGGGGCGCGGCAGTTGTCCCTTTGCGGCCTCGCGAAGGAGGGCCTCAAGCTCGTCCACATCAAGCCCGTTGTGATCGACCCCCACCGTGCGCGTCGTCACCTCGGCGATTTTCAGCAGCCGGAGCGGGCCCGTGTAGGTGGGTCGCTCGACCAGCGCCACGTCGCCCGGACGAAGCAGCGTACGCACCAGCAGATCAAAGCCCTGCTGCGAACCCGAGGTGACCAAAATATCGTCAACGCTGCACTGCGTGCCCGCATCGCCCATCCAGCCGGCGATCCCCGCTCGCAGTGCCGGCAGGCCGTCGGTCGGCCCGTACTGAAGACACGCCACCGGGGAGGAGACAAGCGCCTCGTCAGCGGCCGCGCGGAGTCCGTCCTGATCAAATAGCTCTGGCCCCGGATAGCCCCCTGCAAGCGACACCATGCCTGGCACGCTCATCAGCTTGGCCAGTTCGCGAATCAGGGACTCGCCTATCGTACGATAGGCGGGAAGAAGATAGGACTCGGGTGTGTTCATAGGTCAGCGTCGAGCCTCCCGCTCGCGATACAGCAGATACAGCCCGGCACCAATCAGAAGCGCGATGCCAGTCCAGCCAGTGAGATTGGGCAGTTCATCCCACACTATCCAGCCCAGCACCAATCCGATAGGAAGTCCACTGTACCGAAACGGGGCCACCACCGACAACTCGCCGATCCGGGTGCTACGGATCACGAAAAAATAGCCGCCGGTCAGAAAGAGTGCTGCTGACGCCAGCAGCACCGTTGAGCGCAGATCAAGGGGTTGCCATTCGGCGCCCAGGCAGAAGAGGCCCGAGACCACCATGACGGTAAGCGACGTGACCAGCGTGATCACGAGCGAAGGTACACCGGGAGCAATGCGGCGGGTGACCAGGTCGCGTATCGAATGCATGAGCGTGGCGAAGAGACAGAGCAAGCCATACAGATTCAGCCCGTCCGCCGATGGCTGCACGAGTAACAGCACGCCGCCAAAGCCCACCAGAATCGCCATCCAGCGCAGCCTGTCCACACGCTCGCGCAGCACCAGTACGGCAAGTGCGGTCACCATCAGAGGCGAGGCCATATTGATGGCGATCGCATCCCCCAGGGGCATGTGCATGAGGGAGAGCAGATAGGTGAAGGTGGCCACGCAATCAATCAGCCCGCGGGCGAGGACGGGAAGGCGAACATGCTCGCGTGGCTGCACGCGAACGCCCGCCACCTGCAATGCAATGACGATCCAGATCGAGCAAAACGCCGCTCGCACAAAGATCGCTTGCCAAAGGGGCATCGAGTCGCCCAGCGCCTTTATCAACGCATCGTTGATCACAAAACAGGCAAGCGAAACGACCATGAACAGGATGCCCAGCCGGTTCGCCGCATGATCGCCAGGCGGACGCCCAGGCGGCGTGAGGTCGTTTATCGACATGGCCCCGGATCATACTCGCGCTGATCCGCTCGTCGCCGGTACGTCTCGCAGGGGCGGTCCTCGCCGTCCTCGCCGTCCTCGCCGTCCTATCCCCGCTGGGACCCTCTCGCCATGTGACAATCCCGCCATTGCGAGGACGCCTGATGGCCCTGAAATCGACGATCTACAAAGTCCAACTCGATGTGTCCGATATCGACAATGGTCACTATGCCCAACATCAGCTCACCATCGCCTGCCACCCCAGCGAAACCGAAGAGCGCATGATGGTTCGGGTCGCGGCATATGCCCTGAATGCGCATCAGGTCCAGACGATTTGCGAGGGCGACGCCGAACTCGCGTTCGGGGCTGGACTCTCTGACCCCGATGACCCGGATCTTCGGCTCACCGACTACACCGGCCGTCGACGCTTGTGGATCGAAGTGGGCCAACCCGATGACCGCGCGCTCACGCGGGCCAGTAGTCGCGCAGACCGCGTCTGCGTCTACGCGTTCTCAGCCGCAGCCGACGTGTGGTGGTCGCTCCTTGAACCGAAGCTGTCGCGCCAGTCAAAGATCGAAATCTGGCACCTGCCCGCTGAAGCGACCCGAGCCCTCGGCAAATTTGCAGCACGCTCCATGTCGCTTCAGGCCACGATTCAAGACGGTACCCTGATGATGGGAAACGGCACCGACCTCGTCACGCTCGAACCCGCACGACTGCTTTAAGCCTTGCATTCAGTATGATTCGCTGAGCACGATCCCCCATCGGAGAGGCCTCATGAGTGTTCCAACGCGCTGCCTGTTCCTGGCCGTGAAAACCGGCAGGCTGGTTGCTGTCACCGCCTTGCCCACCCTGCTCGCCGGCTTCGCCTGCACGCTGCCGGCACGCGCTTTGGCGCAGGACGCCTACCCCGCCAAGCCCGTGGTCATCGTCGTGCCGCAGGCTGCGGGCGGCGCCAACGACACCGTCGCCCGCGCGTTCGCCCAGCGTCTGGGCCCGGCGTTTGGGCAGTCGGTGGTCATCGAGAATCGCACTGGCGCGGGCGGGAACGTCGGTACAGCGCATGTTGCACGGGCGCCCAAGGACGGCTACACGCTGCTCCTCACGGCCCAGAGCGCGCAGACCATCAACCCTGCCCTCTACCGTAATCCCGGATTTGATCCCGTCTCCGACTTCTCGCCCATCATGACGGTGGCCACCGCCCCCTATCTGCTGGTGGCCAACCCGTCGTTTCCGGCGCGAAGCCTCAAAGAGCTGATCGAACTTGCCCGCCAGCGGCCCGGGAAGATCGACTACGCTTCGGCGGGCAACGGCACGCTCAACCATCTCCTTGGCGTCATGCTGAACAGCACAGCGAGCCTGCACCTGGTGCATATTCCCTACCGCGGCGCTGCAGCGG
>JALREG010000253.1 GCA_023253905.1 Burkholderiaceae bacterium | reverse complement strand
CCTGCGTGGCTAGTGACCGCAGCCCTCACGCATGATATTGGCCATCTGCTGACGTCCACTGCAGACGTAGAGGAAGGGCAGGCCGAGGACGATCATCATCATGAAATCGGCGCGCGCTGGCTTGACGCACGCTTCGATCCGCGCGTTGCGCGGTTGGCCGCGGCGCACGTCGACGCAAAGCGATATCTTTGCACGACCGAGCCAGGCTACATGCGCGCACTTCCCGTGCCGTGTCTGCGATCGCTCGCGTTGCAAGGTGGTCCGATGTCTTCGGCCGAGGTCGAGAGGTTTGACGCAGACCCCATCGCAAGGGATGCACTGCGACTTTGCCGGTGGGACGATCGGTCGCGACGAGGGAGTGCCCATAGCACTCGCCTGGAGCACTTCCTGAGTATCGCCCGCCTCGCAACCCGACCGGCGCTACGCGGCTGGTCTTGAGTCGAAGATCGCTGGTGCTGTTCCCGCACGCCGCTAGTCGAGCGGCAGCAACTCAGACTGGCCAGGTTTCCGAGGCGCGCAACCGCGTGACGCCAGAAGGCGCCTGCACCGGGCGCTCGCCTTCGATCAGCGCCTGAACGATCGCCTCGAATTGGGAAGCAATTACTGGCCAATCAAGATGGGAGACAGCTTCACGAGCACCTCGCCCCATGGCTCGACGTCGCCGAGCGTCGGCGGCGAGCGCGCGCGCCGAGTTGATGAAGCTTCGCGCGTCCTCCGGATCACTCAGCCACCCAGTGACGCCGCTTTCAATCAGCTCTGCCGCCGCGGCATGACGAAACGCAACCGTCGCCAGTCCGCTTGCCATCGATTCAGTCACGACATTGCCGAAGGTCTCTGACAGGCTGGGAAATAGAAACACGTCGGCACTTGCATAGTGCCGCGCGAGTTCAGTCCCGGTCTGTCGCCCGACGAATATCGCATCCGGACAGGTCCGAGCCAGCGTCTCGCGCAGCGGGCCATCGCCGACGAACACAAGTTTCGCATCGGGTGCAAGATCGCGCATCGCCCTGAAGGCCTGAAGCGCAAGCTCCAGATTCTTCTCAGCGGCGAGCCGCCCCACGCAGAGCGCAACCGGCGTATCGGGATTGGCGCCCCAGCCCGCGCGAAGCGAATCGCAGCGCCGGACGGGATCGAACTGGCGCGCATCGACTCCGCGGCCGAGTACTCGCAGCTTACGGAAGCCTCGGTTACCAAGCTCCTGCTTGAGTGCGGACGTCGGTACCGTCGTCAGATCGGTCCGGTTATGAAACGCCCGCAGATACGCGCCCACTGGCGCGGCGAGCCAGGCGAGTCCGTAGTGTGTCGAGTACTGATCGAACTGTGTTCTGAAATCGGATGAGACCGGGATGCCCAGTCGCCGTGCAGCCCGCAGCGCCGACCAGCCGAGCGGGCCCTCGGTCGCAATATGAACAAGATCGGGCCGCTCTGACCGCCAGCGTCGGACGAGCAGCCGACCGGCTGGCAACCCCATCATCAGCTCCGGATAGAACGGAATCGGCACACCCTTGAGCTCGGTGACACGGAGTCGCGATGGATCGGCCGATGAGCACTCCGAGCGACTTGCCGGATCGCGCGGGCGAAGGCGATACAGGTCGATATCGTGCCCACGTTCGAGGAGTCCTCCAATGAGTCTGGACAGACTCATCGCGACTCCGTTGATATCCGGCGGGTAGGTTTCAGTGACCACCGCGAGGCGAATCGGCTTCAACGCGCGCATCGGCTACTCCTGTGCTTGTCTGGTGACCAGTTTCGCTCGAGAGGCTAGCCCTGCGATGCAACAAATCGATGACAGCGCACGCGTGAGCCTCTGATGGTCACGCAGTCTTCACAAACCAGGCTCAAAGTGTTTGAGCGGAGCAACAATCGTTTGATGACAGGAGACCCGATGAACGCCTTCTTTGATGAACTCAACCGACAGCGCTGGGATGATCACCGCTTCTATCACCACTGCCGCATCAACCAGTCGCTGCATCTCTTCAGCGCCTGTTGCTTTGTCGTCGCTTATCTGTTGCTGCCGTTTGAGCCGGCGTGGTCCGCAATCATCGCCTGGTGCCTGTCGATGACCAGCCGGCAGGCAGGTCACTTTTTCTTTGAGCCGCGCGGATTTGACGAAGTCAACCAGGTGACCGACGAATACAAGGAGGCCGTCAAGGTCGGCTACAACATTCGCCGCAAGATTGTGCTGATGTCGATCTGGGTGGCGTGCCCGTTTGCACTGATCATCAACCCTTCGTTGGGCGGACTGATCGAGCCTGCGGCAAGCTTGGCGGAGACGATTCACGACATCGGTATCGCCTGGCTGTCGCTTGGCGCCTCCGGTCTGGTTTTCCGGGTAATACAGCTCAGTTTCCAGCAGTCGCTGTTGGTCGGATTAGCCTGGGGTACAAAGATTCTCACCGACCCGTTTCATGATATCGCGCTCTATCATCGTGCGCCGCTCGCGCTTCTGCGCGGCGAGCGTTACGACCCAATGCACGATGTAACGCAGCGCTAACTCAGAGGTGCGCCACCTGCTCGGTGGCGCGCCCGCTTGCGCATGCCTTTACGCTTTCTTGCGCCGCATCACCCCGCGCCGCAACACTTCCGAGAGAATCGACTTGCGGATCGCACGGTTGGTGGTTTCAGGGCCTTGCCACCAACCATCCGCCTGCATCCGCTTGCAGGCCGCTACAAATCGCTCGCACACTTCATCGAAGTCGGCTTCGGTGAAGTCGAGACTGAAAATCAGACGACCGCTTCCCACCCAGCTGAGAGCCAGCCCTTCGGAGCGCAGGTAAAACTGCAGCATCCAGTTGTAGCGCGAGGGCGTGGTGTAGGTGATGGTCCAGACGGTCGACAGATTGGCGACTCGAACCGGCAGCGCCTGTTCGTCGAGCCTTCGATTGAGATGCGCAGCCCGGCCGTTCCAGAGGTCATCGAGGTTGGCATAGAGCGCACGGATCGGCTGCGTCTGGAGCGCATCGAGAAACGCCTTCATACTGCCCATGACATAGGGGTGGGCGTTGAAGGTGCCACGTGCAAAGCAGATGTCGGCAGGCCGGTCATCCCGGAATCGCTTCATCAGTGCAGCTCGCCCGCACACGACGCCAACCGGCAAGCCACCGCCCAGCGTTTTTCCGTAGGTGACCATGTCGGCACGAACGCCGAAATACTCCTGCGCGCCGCCCGGTGCCAGACGGAAGCCCAGAAACACCTCATCAAAGATCAGGACAATGCCGCGCTCGCTGCACACTTCCCGCAGCTGCTCGAGCCAGCGGGTGTAGGCGGCGCGATCAAAGCCCGCGCGTCTGCCGCTGTCGACCAGCGACGAATCACCCGGGGCCGGCGAATTGGGATGAAGCGCCTGAAGCGGATTGACCAGCACACAGGCAATATCGCGACGCGACCTGAGCACCTCGAGGGTGCGGGCATCCATGTCACGCAACGTATAGGTGTCCCGGGGCGGAACCGGATTACCGGGTCCGGGTTGAACATCCTCCCACCAGCCGTGGTAGGCGCCGCAAAAGCGAACCAGATGCGAGCGACCGGTGTGATAGCGGGCAAGCCTCACGGCCTGCATCACTGCCTCGGTGCCACTCATGTGAAACGACACCTCGTCCAGGCCAGAGATCTCGCGCAGCCGTGCCGCGTTCTCAAGCACGCAGGGATGATAGGACCCCAGTACGCAGCCAAGGCCCCGCACACTCGCCACGCCCGCCTCGATCGTCGCCTTGTAGAAGTCGTTACCCAGCAAATTGACTCCATACGAGCCCGTGAGGTCAATCAACGGGTTGCCATCGAGATCAATCAGATGAATCCCCTCGCTGCGATCCACGAAACTGCTGGTTCGCAGGGTTGCGGCCACCCGCTCGGAGAACTGGAAGGGAACGCGGTAACGAGAGATGAACTGGAGGTCGGAGATCAGTTCGCGCGCGGCCCGCGTCATGGCAATACCATCGGCATAGCGCGCACTGAACTCCGCCGCGAGGCTCTTGAAGGCGGCCTCCCGTCTGGCGGCCACCTCCGGCCCCGCACCGTCACAGGCAAAAAACTCGGCGTCGTCGTAGCGGTAGCCCGGGAGCAGCTTTGCAATCCGCCGCGCAATGCGCGCATGGCCCGCCAGCGATCGATGTTTGGCGCGCGACAGCTGAAGTCTGCGCCACGCAGCCGGCGCGGCCGCGGCCGCAACACCTGCGGCGAGCGCAGAAAGTACGAATGTCTCTTGCATGGGATCAGGCCTCGGCTTGGCTCTGTTCAGAGCGGACTCCACCGTTGTAGCGCGCGCGCTTGACAATCCGATGAAGGCCCCACGATGCGAAACCCGCTCTCTTACCCGTCGATCAACTTTGCGCTCACCAACCGACTGCCCAGGGCGCTCTGCACGATCGCCTTCGGCCGACTGAGCCGTGTTCGCAGCCGGTGGCTGGCGTCAGTCCTGATCGCGGTCTGGAAGCGTTTCTCCGACCTCGATCTGTCTGACGCGCTGCGCAGTGACTTCGACAGTCTTCATGCCTGCTTTACCCGCGAGCTTCAGCCGGGTGCGCGATCCATCAGCCAGGAAGCGGGCACGCTCTCAAGTCCGTGTGATGCAATCGTCGGCGCGCATGGCGTGGTGAACGACATGGCGATGCTGCAGGCGAAGGGCATGCCCTACCGCCTCGATGAACTGCTGGGAAGCGCCGCGAGCGCCGAACAGTACCGCGGCGCGACCTACGTGACGCTCAGGCTGACCGCGCAGATGTATCACCGCTTTCACAGTCCGGCCGACTGCCAGATCAGCCAGGTCGATTATGTGAGCGGTGACTGCTGGAACGTAAACCCCCCTGCGCTCGCGCGGGTGTCGCGATTGTTCTGCAGAAATGAGCGGGCGGTTCTTCATTGCCGGCTTACAGATACCGGCGAGCCGGTCGCGCTGGTAGCCGTCGCCGCGATTCTGGTTGCAAGCATCCGGCTCCGCTTTGCGGATGTGCTGCTCCACCTGCGCTACCGGGGTACCAACCCGATCATCTGTAACCACCAGGCCCACCGGGGTGAGGAACTTGGCTGGTTCGAGCACGGGTCGACCATCATCGTCCTCGCCCCACCGGGCTGGCAGCTTGCCGCGCCGCACGGCAGCGGCACCCAGATCCGGATGGGTGAGGTGTTGCTGAAGGCGCCTGGGCGCTAGTCGGCCGAACTGAGCACCGGCGCTTCGTCGAGGAGCGGCCGGTTGGTTGTCACGGGCTGCGCGCCAAGCCAGTCGGACCAGTCAACAATTTCCAACCGGCCGTCATGGTGCTCGACCAGCGCTGTCAGGCTCTCCACCCAGTCACCGTCATTGCAGTAGAGCACGCCGCCGATATCTCGAATCTCGGCCTGGTGAATGTGGCCGCAGACCACGCCGTCAAGGCCGCGGCGGCGTACCTCGCGAGCCACCGCTTCCTCGAACGCGCACACATAGCTCACCGCCCTTTTCACTTTGAGCTTGAGATAACGTGACAGGCTCCAGTAGGGCATTCCAAGTCGGGCCCTAAATCGATTGAGGTGCCGGTTGAAACGCAGCGTGGTTTCGTAGGCGATGTCGCCCGCGACCGCCAGCCAGCGCGCGCACTGGATCACGCCATCGAACAGATCGCCGTGCGTGACCCATAGACGACGTCCGTCAACCGTGGTGTGCACGCAGTCTTCGTGAACATCGACGCCACCGAAGTTATGTTCGACATAGCGGCGAGCGAATTCGTCGTGATTACCCGGTACGAACACCACGCGGGTGCCTTTGCGGGCCTTGCGCAGAATTTTTTGGACAACGTCGTTATGCGCCTGCGGCCAGTACCATGATCGACGCAACTGCCAGCCATCAATGATGTCCCCAACCAGATACAGTGTGCGACACTCGTACTGCCGTAAAAAATCAAGAAGCGGACCCGCCTGACAGCCAGGCGTACCAAGGTGAAGGTCGGAGATCCAGACAGTCCTGACCGAGGTGGTGACCTCTGGATCGGGGATCGGGACAAGACCAGGGCTCATATCCATGGGCCTTAATGGTGGAGGAGCCACATGACCGGTTTGTTAAGGATGAGTGACAGCGAAGTGACAGAGGTTGAGCTCAAGCTGCAGCTCGACGAATCCGGGGCAAGTGCAGTCCACGATTGGGTTGTAGCGCGCGGCGGGCGTCGCGAACGGCTTCGCGCGCGCTACTTCGATACCGCCGGGCGTAGCCTCGCTGCCTCGGGCATGGCGCTTCGCCTGCGTTATGAGCGGGGGCGCTGGGTGCAGACACTCAAGGCAGCCCTGCCTGGCGCGATCACGCGGTTTGAGCACGAAGTCGTTGTTCAGCGCGGGCAGCCCGACACGCCACCGTCGCTTGACCCTGCCCGCCACCAGGGCACGGAGGCTGCGCCACTCCTCATGCGCGCGCTCGAGCGCGCAGGCCCCGAAGGTCTGATCAATCATTTCGAAACCGATGTCCGCCGCACCATGGTACGGTTTCGGAGCCGGCGTGGCGAGGTCGAAGTGTGCTTCGATGCAGGCCTCATCGCCGCACCGGGCCGTCAACCGCTCCCGGTCTGCGAAATTGAGGTCGAACTCGTCAAGGGCTCACCGCTCGCCGTCACCGACGTTGCGCGTCAGGTCATTCGTGCTCACCCATGCTGGGTCGATCCCGCCACCAAGGCAGAACGCGGGCATCGGCTCTCCGCGGGCCGCGGGCAGTCCGGCGCAGCAAAAGCTCGGTCGGTCGGCATCGACCCCCAGAATGATGCCCTCGCAGCCGCCCGGCTGGTTACGCATGAGTGCAGGCGACAATTGCTCGCGAACCTTGCGAGCATCGCCTCGGGCGAAAGCGAAGACCCCGAATACGTCCACCAGGCTCGGGTGGCCCTCCGCCGGCTGCGAACCGCCATCCGGCTTTTCGACGCCGCCCCTCTGCGCAACCTGGATGCCCCGGCGAGAGCGCTCGCCCAAGCGCTCGGGCTCAGCCGCGAACGTGATGTGCTGCTCGAGTCCGTGGCGCCCGCCCTCGCCCAGGCAGGAGCCCCCACGACCGATCTGGCCACACTTGCCAACGCCGCCGATGCCAGGAACGTGGTCCGTCACCGCGACCACCAATTTTTCGTGGTCGACCTGCTCGCAGGCGAACTGGTCATGGCACGGTCGGTACCGCCGGTCGTCGCGCCGGCCGGCCCGCAGCTGATCGCCCGACTGTCCCGGTGGCATCATCAGGTGCGGCGTGATGCACGACTGTTTTCAACGCTCGATGACGACCTGCGGCACCGGCTGCGCAGGCGCATGAAGCGGCTTCGCTACGGCATCGAGTTCTGCCGAGCCCTGTGCTCAAACAAACGGTACCGGCGCTTCCTTCAGACCCTGTCCGAAGCACAGGAGGCCCTCGGGCGTTACAACGACCTTATCGAGGCACTCGCGAGCTACCGGGCCCAGATCGACGCTGATCCTCGCGCATGGTTCGCCGTTGGCTGGCTCACCGCCGAGGCCAAGGCGCAGTCGTCGCGTTGCGAGACCGCGCTCGCCGCACTTCGCCAATCGAAAGCGCCTTGGAAGCGTCGCTACCTTGCGCTACCGCCTGTCATCGCGCCCTCAGCCGAGGCGGCCGATAGCCCCGCTGCGCTGACTCCAATAGCCACGCCAGCGACATTGGCGGACGCGCCGCCGGAGCGCCCTTTGCACGAACCCGTCAAACCCACCTGATCATCGTTCATGAACCCGACCGACTCCCGCGGATCCGGCCGCGCCATCCCACCCACTCCCCTATGGCACCCCAGCGCCGAGCGCGCGGGCCAAGCCCGTATCACCGCCTATCGGCACGACATCGAACGTACGCTCGGGCTCTCCCTCCCCGACAGCACTGCGCTCTGGCACTGGTCAATCTCCCACCTGGGACCTTTCTGGGATTCGATCTGGCGCCACTTCGATGTCGCGGGTACGCGCGGCGATGGCCCAGCGCTCGCCAAGGCCACGATGCCGGGCGCGGTCTGGTTCCCCGGCGCAACCCTCAACTTCGCCTCCCAGGCGCTGCGCCATGCGCCATCTGAATTGCCGGCAATCATTGCCTGTAATGAGGCAGGCGACCAGGTTGAGCTTTCCTGGACCGAGCTCGCAGCGCGAGTCGCGTCGCTCGCAGCCACCCTGCGCGCCCACGGCATCACACGTGGCGATCGGGTGGCGGCGCTTCTGCCCAACGCGGCCGAGTCCGTGATTGCTTTTCTCGCCTGCGCCGCGGTCGGCGCCATCTGGTCGCAGTGCTCACCCGACATGGGCGCAGCAAGCATCCTCGACCGCTTCCGGCAGATCACCCCCAAAGCGCTGATTGCAGCGAGCACATACCGCTACGGCGGGCGCATCCACGACCGATGCGAGGTCACCGCACAGCTGATCGACACGCTTGCAAGCCTCACGCTCTTTGTCGCGGTTCCCGGACCAGCGGACACGCGTGAGGCCGGCAGCGATCTTCGCGACGCTTCCGGGCTGCCGCGCAACAACGCCCGGCCAGGTCTGATGGCGCTCACCTGGGCAGCCGCCATCGCCGACCCAGCTCCGCTTCTGATTGACCCGGTCCCGTTCGAGCATCCGCTCTGGATCGTCTACTCATCGGGCACCACGGGCCTTCCCAAACCGATCGTCAACGGGCACGGCGGGGTCACGCTGGAAATGCTCAAGATCATGGCGCTTCACAACGATCTTCG
>JALREG010000228.1 GCA_023253905.1 Burkholderiaceae bacterium | reverse complement strand
CGGCCGACGCGCATCCAAAAAAGCGAAGCCCCCGGCTACCGCCCCGGCCGACGCTCCCGAAAACGCAGCACCCCGGACAGCAGCAGCGGTGCGCAAAACAGCGGAATCTGCGCAAGCCCCGCGTACATCTGAAAGGCTTCGCCCGCGGTGCCGGCTGTCACCGCGAGTGTGAGCCCCAGATTGCGATTGCCCATCAACAGCGAGGACGAGAGCGCCTGCTCAAATCCCCGCGCTCGGAGTAGCAGATAACCCACGCCATGCCAGAACACCGCTGCAAACCATGACCACGCAAACAGTCCCAAAATGAAGGCAGGCCGCTCGAGGAAAGTCTCGGTGACCCCATTCATGATTGCGATCGCAAACAACACGAGCAGCACCACATTCAGTCCAGCTAATTCGGCATCCACCGCGCGAAGCCTCGCGTCGCCCGCAAGCCTTCGCACGAGCCATGTGATGACGAAAGGAGCAAGCGCCGACAGGCTGACCCGAATGAAAAACTGACCGAGGTCCACCTCAATGCCAAAGCTCGGCAGCAGGATTGATGCTGTCGCGGTGAGCGTGAGGGGTAGCATCAGCGTCATCACGACCGTGCCCGCCATAGACAGGTGTCCGGGGATACCCAGAAACAGGGCAAACGCGGCCGCCGACCCGATTGGGGCGGAGGCTGCCTGCAGAACCGACAGCACGGTGAACGACTCGGGAATCAGGCCTGTGCGCGCAAGCAGCCACACCGCTATCGGTGAGATCAGCATGGTGCAGACCGTGACGCGTCCAAGCTGGGCGGGCTGACGCAATGCAGCGATCAATGCGCTCCATTCAAGCCTGAGGAGCGACACGGTGATCATGCCAATCATGGCCGGCAGCACCAGCGACTGTAACGCCTCGGCGAGCGCCGGCAACACGATCCCGGTGCAGACGCCCACTGGGAGCGTCCAGCGCGCATGGCGTCCCAGAAGGCGAAGTGCGGCGGCGGTCATCGGCTCGCTCGGAGAGCAGTTGCTGCCTCACGTACCAGATCAGGGCCACGATAGATGAGGCCGGTGTAGACCTGCACCAGATCGGCACCTGCCTCGATTCGCTCGCGTGCATCGTTACCGCTCAGAATGCCTCCTGTACCGATGATCGCGATGTCGTTCCCGAGTTGTCGTCGCATCTGTGCCACCAACCGATTCACTGGTTCGCGCAGCGGCGCCCCCGATAGCCCACCCGCCCGTTCCGTATGGGGGAGACCGCGGACTGCATCGCGCCGGGCGCTGGTGTTGGCGACGATTACGCCCCACTGAAGTCCGCTCGTGTTGACTTTATCACTGCGTGCACGCAGTGCCTCACAGAGCGTACCCACACCTGTCTCGCTCAAGTCTGGCGAAATCTTCAGAAAAACAGGGGGACGTCGGCCAGTCTGGGTGCCGAGGTTGACTCGCACCTCGTCGATCGCCTGCAGCCATGGGTGCAGAGCCGGGAGCGTATCGGGAACATGCCGGTTTGACGCATTGGGGTTCGAGACATTGATGGTGAAGTAGTCGGCCCACGCGATGGTGGCGTGAAGTCCCGACGAATAATCGCTGATCGCGTCGCTGGCGAGGGTGGCCGCATTACAGGCCAGGTTCACACCCAGGCGCACCGGCACGGGCGCTCTCGGATCAAGCGGCCAGGAACACTGCGCGAGCGCCGCGCAGAAGGGTTCTAACCCGCCGCGATGAAGACCGATCCGGTTGATGAGCGCCTGCGCCTGCGGCAGACGATGGATCCTGGGAGGCGGCGACCACGCCTCGCCCCGTGGCGCGACACTACCCACCTCGATGAAACCCAACCCCATCGCAGCCAGGGCAGGCAGGGCGCGCGCTTCTTTGTCCAGACCTGCCGCCAGACCCACGCGGTTAGGAAAGGACAGGCCAGCAACGGTCACCGGATCATCGACCCGGGCTTGCGAGATCAGTCTGCGGGTGAGGGGGGAGGCATTAGCCAGACGCGACAGCACTAGATCGTGCGCGTGCTCAGCATCCAGCGAGAACAGAAACGGGCGCAGCGCTCGGTAGGCGAGCCGATGCGCGATACCCATCGATCAGTCGATGTCGTTGGCGCGCGCCCAGACGACCTCGGCGAGGACGCGCGCCCCTGCGGCGAGATCGGCTGGCGTGGCGGACTCTGATTCGTGGTGGCTGATGCCCTTCAGACACGGAACGAAGATCATGCCGGTTTCGCAGTGGTCATTCAGGTAGCGGGCGTCGTGCCCCGCAGCCGACAGGAGCCGCATGTGACCAAGCCCCAGACGACTTGCAGCCGCTTCGATTTCGCGGCGAATCGACTCTGGGAACTCAAGCGACAGGGCGGTCGAGAGCTCTTCGACGCTGACGTCGCACGGACCGGCATGCGCCCGGCACAGCGGCGCAACCGCATCACCCAGTTCAACCAGTCTTGGGGATGATTCATGGCGAATATCAATCGAAAATACAACCTTCGCAGGAATCACCGACGGCGCATTGGGCTCAACACGAAACATACCCACGGTGAAGCGGGTGATGTCGAGCGGATCGAAACACAAACGCTCAAGCGCCTGCACCATGCCGGTGGCCGACAGCAGCGCGTCGCGGCGTCTGCGATGCGGCGTGGTTCCCGCATGCGACTCTTCGCCCGTGACGGTGACGCGGAAGGTTCGTTTGCCCTGAATACCGGTGACGACGCCGATCGGAACCCCATGCGCTTCAAGCACGGGCGCCTGCTCGATGTGGGCCTCGATGTAGCTGTGAACCGGGGTTTGCAGGGGCCGTAAGGGCACATCGGGAAGCGCCCGGGCGAGTTCGGCAAGCGAGTCCGCCACCGATTGCTGTCGGGCGTCATGCACCGCGACAATCTCGGCCACACTGCGAACGCCGGCAAAGCCGGCTGATCCCATCATGCCGGGCGCGAACCGCGAGCCTTCCTCATTCATCCAGGACACCACTTCGATTGAGCGGCGTGGCACCAGCCCGGTATCGCGAATCGCCTGCAACACCTCAAACCCGGCGAGGACGCCATACACACCATCAAATTTTCCGCCGGTGGGTTGACTGTCCAAGTGCGACCCGGTGAGCACCGGGGGCAGGTTGGGGCGGCTTCCTTCCAGCCGGATGAAGAAATTGCCGAGCTCGTCGCCGAACACCAAGCAGCCGATGTCTCGGGCCCAGCCGATCATTGTTCGCCGCGCCTCGATATCTTCAGCAGAAAGCGCCTGCCGGTTCACCCCGCCTCGAGGGGTGGCGCCGTGACGCGCAAGCGCCATATGGCGATTCCAGAGCCGATCTTCGCTGACCGCGTGGCTGGGCGCCTGACCGAGTGCCATGGTGGGGTGGCGTGGGTCAGTTGGTCTTCATGATCTCGGAGGGTAGCGCGCGCGGATCGCGCGGCGTCCACCGACCCGCCTCGACGGCATGCAGAAACTCGAGCGTAAAGCGGTTGAAATGATCGGGCTCTTCGAGATTGAGCGTGTGCCCGGTTTTGGGGAGAATCAGGAGGCCGCAGGCCGGAATGGTTTTTTTCATGAACACCCCCGGCTGAATGCAGTGGTCGTCTTCATCGCCCACCACAACGAGCGTCGGAACCGGCATCACTGCGAGTCGATCTTTGAGATCGTAGATGGAGGGGCGCTGCGCCTGTACGCCTCGCATGGTGTTGGCCGAACCCAGGGACGAATGCTCGCCCAGCCAGCGGGCGAACTCGGCCCAACCGCGCGGGTCCTTGTTTTGAAACTGCACCCGCGAGGCGCCGATCGAGTAGGTGCGGGCGAACTGCTCGGCCCCCTGCACCTCGAACTGACGTGCTACCTCGAGTGAGACCCCGCGAAAATAATCTTCGTACTGCTTTTCTGCGCCATAGCCTGCGCCCGCTACAACCAGCGAACGAGCGCGGTCGGGATGGTGAAGGCCGAAGTGCAGGGTTGCAAAGCCCCCCATCGACAGACCGATCACATGCGCGCGATCCACGCTCATGGCGTTCATCACATCCAGAATGTCCTCGACCGCACGGATCTGTGAATAGGCCTTCACATCAGCCGGTACGTCGGAGGGCGGATACCCGCGCGCGGCATAAGTGATGCAGCGATGCGTACGCGAAAAATACCGCAGCTGCGGTTCCCAGCTGCGGTGGTCGCCGCCAAACTCATGGACAAAAACAATCGGCGTTCCCTGTCCCGCTTCTTCGACATGAAGCTGGACGCCGTCGGTGGTAGTGATACGTGGCATGCGGATCTCCTGTCAGACGAGGCCGGGCGACGATTAAAAGAGCGCCTCGACCGATTTGATCGTTCGGGCCTTGGCGACCATTTCGGGAAGCGCCTCGGCGAGCGCGTCGGCCCACTCCTCAGGCACCGTGGTGCTGATCTTGACGAACCGATGACCAAAGGCAGGGGTGTGATAGGAACCCTGGCGGATCATGATGTTTTTCTCGCGATAGGCCATGCATAACGCTTCGGGCGTGATGCCGGCTTCAATCACCTCGAGCACGATGAAGTTTGCCTGCGAGGGATACACAGGAATGTGAAGGCCAGGGATCTTGTCGGCCGCGGCCTTGATGACTGCCTGATTCCGGCGTTGACGCGGCCCAATGTCGTTCATCCAGCGTGACTTGATGGCAAGGCCAGCGATGGCCGCCCGCTGTGAAATGACATTACAGCCCAGATTGTTGGGCGGCGCGGCAGCCATGACTTCGATCAGGTCGGGATTGGAAATGATGGCTCCCACCCGCAGCCCCGCCAGTCCCAGCCACTTTGAGAAGCTGTAAATGGTGAGCGTGCGCTCGGGGTAGTGACGCGCAGCCAGGCCAGGCGCATCCGCGAAATGCCGGTAAGTGGTGTCGTGAATGAAATATGCGCCCACCTTGCGAGCGATATCGGTGAACGCTTTCAGTTCGGCATCGGTGTAGCAGATGCCAAGCGGGTTGTTCGGATCGACGAGGTAAATGGCGCGTGTACGTTCGGTGACGGCAGCGGCGAGCTGCTCGGCGTGAAGGCGATAGTTGCGCGCCGGATCATAGATGGGAATCTCGATCACCTTGGCGCCCGCGGCCTGCGAGAAATGAATCGGCCACTTCCAGCCCGGGTCGGTGGTGACGAACTCATCGCCTGGCCGGCACAGATTTCGGCACACCGTGTAGAGGGCCTCAACCCCGCCATCGGTGACCATCACGCTGTGATCGGGCAGTCCGACATCGTCGAGGATGCCCTCGCGAAGTGCCTGCATGCCAGCAGGCGGGGCGTAGGCGTGATACTCCTCGGCGGCGATGGAGTCCAGCATGGCTTGCCGGACTTCAGGTGCTGTCGGGAAGTGATTGGTGTTCTGGCCCAGCCACATCAGGCCCGGCGTGTTGAACAGCGTATCGAAGTGACGATTGCGGATATCAAATCCGCGGGGAGCCATGGGCGCATTCATTTGAGTTCAAACCTGGGCTTGATGATCGAGCCTTTGGCAGCAATGCCGCCGTCGATCGTGACGATTGCGCCGCTTATGTAGCCTGCGCGTGGTGAACACAGAAACAACATCAGATCAGCGATTTCCTCGGCGCTTGCAGCGCGTTGGCCTGGGTAGTGCTGATGCAGGCTGTCCCACTTTGACTCATCGCCATAGACGTCGATGGCGCGCCGCTTGTTGATCTTGATCATCCGCTCGGTATCCACGGGACCAGGGTTTACGCCGAGCACGCGCACGCCATAGTCAAGACTGACGCCACCTAGCGCTTTGGTGAAAGCCATGAGGGCGGCGTTAGCAGTGCTGCCCGCCACATAGTTGGCGTCCCAGTTTTCGCCTGAGTTGCCGATATCGTTCAGGATCACGCCGCTGCCGCGCGCTTTCATCCGCGTATAAAGATGACGGGTGAGAAACATGTAGCCAAAGAGCTTGACGTCGTAGCTGCGCTTCCAGATGGCTTCATCGAGCGACTCGATTGGCCCCGAAGGAATTTCGCCCGCGTTGTTGATCAGAATGTCGGTGTCGGCGCAGTCGGCGGCCAACTGCCCCAGGCGGGCGTGGTCAGCCATGTCGAGCACATGCACGCTGACCCGTACACCATGCCGGGACTGGAGCTCGTCCCGGGTTTGAGCCAGCGCATCGCCGCTTCGCGCGGTGAGGTGCAGGTGGCAGCCTTCAGCTGCGAAAGCGCGGGCGGCCGCAAGGCCAATACCTTTTGAGGCGCCCGTGATCAGCACGGTCTTGCCGGTCAGTTGCAGATCCAAGGTGGAGTCTCCGTTCGAGAAATCAGCCGCGCGGCACGCCGTAGCGACGGTCGGTGAGTTTTTCAGCAAGCGCGACGGCGCCGTAGAGGAGGAGGCCACTTGCGCAAAGGACAACGATGGCCGCCATCGCTACCACCGTGTCAGCCCGAGAGGTGGCGAAAATGATCAGGTAGCCAAGGCCCCGCTGCGAGGTGATGAACTCGCCGATGATCACGCCGATGATCGACAGCGTGATGCCGATTTTCATGCCGCTGAAGATGTAGGGCAGGGCGCTTGGGAAACGTATGTTGGTAAAGATCTGCCACTCACTTGCGGTGAGCGAACGGCAGAGCCGAACTGCGTTGGGATCGGCCGCTGACAGGCCGGCGGTCGTTGCGATGATGATCGGAAAAATGCTGATGAATACCGAAAAAGCCAGCCTGGATTGCGAACCGATGCCCAGCCACATGATGAAGAGCGGCGCGAGTGCGATCTTGGGGATCAGCTGAAAAAAAACCAGGTTTGGGAACAGCGCCTGACGGGCGATTTCCGAGTAGGTGAGCAGAATGGCAATCAGGATGCCAGCGGCCGATGCCAGGAGAAATCCGCCCGCCGATTCAAGGGTGGTGGGAATGGCGTGGCGCAGCAAAATCTCGTGCTTGTCCAGCACCAGTTCGAGGATGGCCGTGGGCGTGGGCAGAATCACTGAAGGAATACCCGCGAGCCGTACCCCAATTTCCCACAAGAGCAGCACGCCACCGGCGACCAGAAGCGGCAGGTAGAGGGCGCGCCCGCTGGTGCTTCGAAATGCGGGAGCGGTGACCTCGCCCGTCTGGCGGGCGAGTTGGTTGCTGTTGACGGTTTGGGACATCAGAGGTGGGCCGGGTCAGTGCTGGGCAGCCGTGGCTTCATGGGCGTGCTCAATGCTTTCGCGAAGCTCGCGGACTAGTTCGCGAAAACGCGGAGCGTCTTCAATATCCGGGCTTCGCGGACGGGGAAAGTCGATAGCAAGGTCGAGCGTGATGGTTGACGGGCGACCACTCATCACCAGCACGCGATCGGACAGGTAGACCGCTTCACGAATACTGTGGGTCACAAACAGCACGGTCTTGTTGTAGGTTTCCAGCATCTCGGCGAGCACGATATTCATCTGATCGCGCGTGATTGCATCGAGCGCGCTGAAGGGCTCGTCCATGAGCAGTACGGGTGGGTCATGGATCAGTGCGCGGCAGATCGCTACGCGCTGTCGCATGCCGCCTGACAACTCATGCGGCTTCTTGCGCTCAAACCCGCGCAAGCCCACCCGGGCGATCAATTCGAGGGCACGCGCTTCGTAGTCGGCGCGGGGGCGCTTCAGGATGTCGATGGGAAACAGCACATTGTCGATGACCGACTTCCAGGGCAGGAGCGTGGCATCCTGAAAAATGATGCCGTTGTCGCTGCGGGGTCCCTCAATGGGCTGATCCTTGAAGCGGAGGCTGCCGGCGCTGGGTTGCTCCAGGCCGGCGACCATCATGAGGAGCGTGCTCTTGCCACACCCGCTGGGGCCCAGCAGCGATACGAACTCGCCTTGCCGAACACCGAAACTGGCCTGAGCCACGGCGTGAACCGGGCCCGTGCGTGTGCGGTAGGTTTTACCGACCTGGTCGAGCTGGATGAAAGCCGCCTCAGACATGTCAGCTGACGTATTTGCGGAACGGCTCGATGTTCTTCCTGACTGTCGCCTGTTCGGCATCTGACAGCTTGAGTTTGCCCACAAACCGGTTGGTGAAGAGCTTGTCGATGTCGGGCGGCGTGACGTTGCCGCTGACCGCGTACTTGAGGATCAGGTCGGCCTGGTTTCGGATCTTGCCCATGTCGACATAGCCAAACCCGTTGTTGATGACCTCCGGGCAGAAGTTGTGCAGATTGGACAGGCCGAGACCGATGCGAACGAACTCCTTGGAAGTGGCGGTCATGGCCACCTCTTCATTGGCTTTCAGGAAGATAGAGAGTGCCTCATCGGGATTGGTCATGGCGAACTTGATGGCATCCATCGCCCCCGCGACCAGCGCCTCGACGACTGACGCCTCATTTTGCAGGCGGGACGCCTGGGTGATGAGCGACTGGCCGTAGAACTCGATGCCGGCCTGTTTGAAGGTGAGAAAGCGCAGGTTGGCGCCGTTGGAGGACAGCGCAGGAATGGTGCTGGAGCCGAATGCCGAGACGCCATCCACCAGCTTTTCAATCAGCGACCGGTCGCGCACTTTGCCGTCGAGCTGAACCAGATTGACTTTCGACAGGTCGAAGCCGGCCTTCTGTGCGTAGAGGCTGAGGAACGGGTATTCGCCCGAGGTGACGCTCGCGCCGATTTTCCGGCCTTCGAGGTCTTTGGGAGTTTTGATGGGGGAGTCGGCGAGTACGCCCACGCCCATCACCGCGTCATAGTTGATTTGACCGATGGACACCAGCGGCAGCCCGCGCGCGGCCTGCTGAACTACGACCGGGGTGGCGGTCATGCCGAACATGAAAGTGCCGGTGCCGACGGCCTGGGCGGCTGCGCCTGACCCGGATCCGCGCGCAACCGATACATCGAGCCCGTACTTTTTCCAGAATCCGCGATCGCGTGCGACGTAGGCAAACAGATTCGGGCCTTCCGGTGTCCAGGAGGTTGTGAAAGTGACCTTGGTCGGCCCCTGCCCGATGGCCGGAAACGCAAGGGTCGATGCGCCGGCAATTGCGGACTGGATGACCGTGCGGCGGCTGATACGCGGAGTCGCTTTCATGATGAGTCCCTTCAGTGAATGCGCCTTCAGAGGGGCGGTGGGGGTGACCGGATGAGACGCTGGTTCGGAATGGTTTGGACTGCGCCAGCGACGTTTGGTATACAAAGCTATACTTTCTGCATACACGCTAGCTTTTTACAGGCGCACAACGTCGATGTCAACGATCGCAGCCAAAACCTCCGAAACGCCGGCGCGCAAGGTGGCCAAGCGACCCGGCGGCGTGGTTAAACGCGCCGCAGGCACCGCCAAGCGGTCGCCGGGTCTTTCGAAACGAACAGCGGCGGCCGCCAAACGACCGGCCAGCCTCGCCAGCCGGCTGGCGGTTGCGCTCGAGGCCGACATCGTGTCGGGCAAGTTGCGACCGGGTACCCGCCTGGACGAGCAGGCGCTCGCGCGACGCTTCAAGGCCTCGCGTACCCCCGTTCGCGAGGCGCTCCGCCAGCTGGAATCGCGTGGCATGGTCGAAAACCGTCCCCGTCAGGGCGCCCAGGTCATGCAGTTGAGCCTCGCCTCGCTCATCGAGATGTTCGAAACCATGGCCTGGCTGGAGGCCGCGTGCGCGAGCCTCGCGGCACGCCGGCACACCCAGGCCGACCGCGACGCCATCCAGGCGGCACACGATGCCTGCGTGAGTGCGCAGCAGTCGCTCGATCCGGAAGCTTTTTATCGCGCCAATACGCGCTGGCATGAAGCGCTTTATGCGGCGAGCCAGAACCGCTATCTTGAGCAGGAAACGCTTTTGCTGCGCAATCGCCTGGAGCCCTATCGCCGCGCCACCACCTTTCACGAGGGCCTGATGGCGCTATCGGTGCAGGAGCACCAGCGGATTGCAGACGCCATCTTTGCGATGGACGAATCGCGTGCCATGAGCGAAATGCGCGGTCACCTCGACACCCTCCGGAATGATGCGGTCCGGACCTATGGCGCGCTGCTGCGCGTTGACTAGCCCTGCGTTTACGCTCTAGGCCCACCGTCTTTCAGGCAATTGCGCGCGCGCTGCGGCGCGGGCGGGTTTGACGCTATCCTTCGCGGAGAGGAGAGCGCGCACACCATGGGAAAACTGGCTATTGCTGCCAAGATCACGCACGTCCCGAGCATGGTTCTCAGCGAACAGCCCGGCCCGCGTCAGGGGTCACGTCAGGACGCGATCGAGGGCCACCGGGAAATCGGCCGACGCTGCCGGGAGGCGGGCGTTGACACGCTGGTTGTGTTCGATACCCACTGGCTGGTCAACGCCAACTACCATATCAACTGTGCGGCCCACTTCAAGGGCGACTACACCAGTAACGAGCTCCCGCACTTCATCAACTGGATGCCGTTTGATGCGCCTGGCAACCCGGCTCTGGGACACCTGCTCGCGCGGGTCTGTAACGATTGGGGGGTGGAGACGCTTGCTCACGATCGCACCTCGCTCAACCCGGAGTACGGCACGCTGGTCCCGCTTCGGTACATGAATGCCGACCAGCATTTCCGGGTGGTGTCGGTGTCGGCGCTCTGCATGGCTCATTATCTGGACGACAGCGCGCGCCTCGGCTGGGCAATGCGCCGCGCGATCGAGGAGCACTACGACGGCACCGTCGCGTTTCTCGCGAGCGGGTCGCTGTCGCATCGGTTCGCGCAGAACGGTCTCGCGCCCGAATATGCCTTTCGGATCTGGAGCCCGTTTCTCGAGCAGCTCGACCGGCAGGTGCTACGCATGTGGTCGGCTCGCGAGTGGCCGGATTTTTGCGACATGCTGCCCGAGTATGCTGCCAAGGGGCATGGTGAGGGATTCATGCATGACACCGCCATGCTGCTCGGCTCGCTGGGATGGCGGGGCTACGATGGCGCGGTCGAGGTGATCACCCCGTATTTCGCCGCGAGCGGCACCGGCCAGATCAATGCGCTGTTTGAGGTCACCCCGCAGACGGGCGAAGATATTCCAAACCCTCGGGCGAGTCGCGCCGAGGGCTACACCGCTGTGAGCGAAAGGCTCTGATATGCCCCACCTCGTCATGCTCTACACCGGCCAGCTCGACCAGGAGGTTGAGATGGGCGTGCTCTGTCGGCAATTGGCCGACGCCATGATTGCGGTGCGGGATGAAGCGAATCAGCCAGTGTTTCCGCCTGGGGGCACGCGGGTGCTGGCTTATCCCGCGCCCCACTATGCGGTCGCGGACGGTGGCGCTGCCGGGCGCGCGGCCGGCGGAACCGGCGACTATGCGTTTGTCTACCTGAATCTGCGGATGGCGCAAGGCCGCTCGGAGGCGACCCAGCAACGGGCCGGGCAGATGCTGCTTCAAGTCGCGCAGGCGTTTTTTGCGCCAGCGATGGCGCGACGACACATTGGCATCACGCTGCAGATTGACGAGGGCGCCGAGGTGTTTGATGCCAAGCACAGCAACCTTCACCCGCTGTTTCGTCCTGCCTGAGGAGCTGCCCATGTTTCCCCGTCCCCAGCCGGCGGTTGCATCACTCGAATCGCGCGTCCATCCCCATGAATGGCAGGCGAGACTTCAGCTCGCAGCCTGCTATCGGGTCTTTGCCATGCTGGGCTGGACCGAGATGATTTACAACCACATCACGGTGCGCGTGCCGGAAACGGCCTCGGGTGCCGAGCGCCACTTTCTGATCAATCCGTTTGGTCTGCACTATTCAGAAGTGACTGCCAGCAATCTGGTCAAGATCGACCTTGAGGGAAAGGTGCTGGATGGTTCGCCCTACAAAGTGAACCCGGCCGGGTTTGTGGTGCACGCCACGGTTCACACCGGACTCCCCGATGCCCATTGCGTGATGCACACCCATACCACCGCCGGCGTCGCGGTCGCTTCGCTTCGGGAGGGGCTGTCGCAGAGCAATTTTTATTCGGCGCAGCTTCATGACATGGTGGCTTATCACGACTTTGAGGGCATCACCATTCATTCTGAGGAGGGGCCCCGCATGCTCGCGAGCATGGGTCGAAAGCCTGCGGTCATCCTGCGCAATCACGGGCTCCTCACCTGGGGGCACACGCTGCCGCAGGCGTTCGTCATTCTCTGGACCCTGCAGCGGGCCTGCGAGATTCAGCTCGCCACGCAAAGCATGGGCGCGCCGATTCCGGTGCCCGAGCCCATTGCAGCGCGTTGCACCCGTGATGCGCTGCAATTCAATCCCACGCTCGGTGCCGGCGAAGATGTATTCGAGGCCATGGTACGTCGCATGGACAGACTGGATCCGGGCTGGCGCTGTTAAGCGTTCGCCAGGGCGCGGGTCGAGCCTGGCCAAGCCTGGCGGCGCCACGAGCGCCTGTTCGGTGCGCAGTGGGTTCGCTACAGCGTGAGGGTGTCGGGGGATTGCGCCTCAGTCACAGGCGTCTCGCAGTCTTGAATCAGACGTGAGATGAGCGCACGGTCACCCAGGTGGTGCGCGAGTGACAACGCAAGCTTCGCAAGAAAAACGGTCTCCTGGTCTTGACCAACACGGTCAATGGCCTCGGCGAGTTCGTCGTAGATGTCTTCAAGGTCTGACTGGGGCAGGGCGGTCAAAGCAGACTCCGTTTATGCGAGGGCTTCTGAGAGCGGTTGGGATGGGCGCTCGGTCGAAGCCGGTTGGCAGAGCGCTTTTCTCACCACCAGCGCCACGCGGGTGTCGGCCTCGTCGGTCCAGCGCGCGGCCACATGCTGGTCGGGGCGAAGCACATACACCGCGCCACCGCTTACGCCCCAGGCGGAAAAAACACGGCCAAGCGGATCAGTCACGACTGCGTCGGCCGACACGGAGGCCTCGGTACCATGAGAGCGGCGGATGAGCACACAGCGGATGGGCACACCGTTCGCGCGGAGGCTAGCGACGTCGGCGCTGACCTTCTTGAGCGTCGCCTCGCCGCCACCAAACACCAGCACCTGAAAGCCTGGCCCGAATGCATCAAACAACCAGGTGCGTGGGCTGCCGTCGGGATCGACGCAGACGTTGCGCGCGGGCGCCCCCGGCCGCGGGCCTGCAGCGAAGCGGCTCTCGGTGGCGTCGACCGTGGTGAGTGCACTGTCTGCATAGTCGATGGGGCGCGAGGTGCGCCAATGCAGAAGTGGCCGCGTGAACTCATTGCGAACCGATAGCTGCAGCACCGCGTCACGAAGAATGCGAAACCCGCGCGAGGGCGGCGCCATCATGCGGGTGCTGCGCGCAGCCTCGAAGCAGATCTGCTGAGCATCGGCCAGACGCTCGTCGGTGTAGGTATCGAGAATAGCCGGCGAGGCGACGCCGCGAATGACGCTGGCAAGCTTCCAGGACAGATTGTTGCCGTCCTGCACACCCGTATTGACACCACGCACGCCGAACACCGGCAGCAGATGTGCCGCGTCGCCGCAATAAAGCACACGACCGTGGTTATAGCGGGCGAGGCTCAGCGTGTTGGGTTTATAGAGCGTGACCCACTCGATCTCCCAGGGCAGGTCTGCGCCGATGTAATCGAGATGCGCCTGAACATGCGCGCGCAACCGCGCCGGATCGAGCGCCTCTTCATCACTCACGTCATCGGGCACCTGATAATCGAGTCGCCAGATACCGTAGGGCGCCTTGTGGAGCAGTACCGCATAGCCGGGCAGCCAGGGCGGATCGAAATAGCACCGGCGTCCGGTGGGCGCACCCAATGGCACGCGGAAATCGATGATCGCAAATCGACCGGTGTAGGCGCGGCCTTCAAAGCGCAGGTTCTGTAGCCTCCGGACGGCCGAGCGGGCACCGTCGCAGGCCACCAGCCAGTCGCAGTCCAGGGTGTATTCGCCTTCAGGCGTATCGAGCTGCAGGCGCACGCCTGAGGCATCGCTCTCCAGTCCCACCACCTTGGTTTGCCAGCGCACCTCGATCCCCAGGGCGGCAGCGCGCTCAAGCAACACTTTCTCCATCACGTTCTGCGGCTGGTTGGTCATGGGCGCAAACCGGTCGTCGATCGAACCCGGCACTTGCAGGGCATGCACCATGTGGCCGCGGTAGAAGCTTCTTCCTTTGTCCCACAGCAACGCGCCGTCGAGCAATGCCTCGGAGGCACCCACCTGCTCGAAAATTTCCAGGGTGCGCCGCGTGAACGCTACCGCACGGCTGCCGCCACATACTTGGGCCTCGGCTTCGATCACGATGGGACGCGCGCCGTTTCGCGCAAGATCGAGGGCCACCAGCAGTCCGTTGGGCCCCGCGCCCACGACGACCACGGGTTGCCGCGGCGCCGCGCCCTGCATTTCAGGGGGTTGAACGAACGGATGGATCTGGTAGTTGAAATAGCTCGATCGTTGTGGCGTAAGTTCGGGCTGGTGCATTGTGAAGCGTCCTTCGGGTACGGAATTGAAACGTCGGGCTCAGTCGGGTCGAATGTTTTTCGCTCGGATCAGCTTTCCCCATTTCTCTGTATCGGCGGCCACGAGGCTCGCGAGTTCTGCTGGCGAAGACGGGGCAGGGTCGGCCCCCAGCCCGATCAGCCGCTCACGGACCGCAGCGGTAGCGAGCGTGCGGCGAACGGCCTGGTTGAGCGAGTCGATCACGGCGGGGGGTGTTTTGGACGACACGAAAAGGGCGTACCAGTTGTTGGTGTCCACGCCTCGGATGCCCTGCTCCTCGAGGGTGGGCACGTCGGGTAGCGCGGGATGCCTGCGCTTCGCAGCCATGCCCAGCGGCTTGAGCTTACCCGCGCGCACCAGGGTGATCATGCCCGGCACATCACCAAACCAGGCGGCCACCTGGCCACCCATCACGTCGGCGATCGCCTGGGCTGCGCCCTTGTAGGGAACATGGAGCAGGCGCAGGCCCGCCGCATCGCCGAACTGTTCGATGGCAAGGTGGGGAATGCTGCCGATACCGGATGAGGCCATTGGGGTGGGCTCGCTGCGCTTCATGGCAAGCGAGACGAATTCGGCCGCATCGCGCGCAGGGTAGGTGGGCGCGGATGCGAGCAGTTCCTCGTTGTTGACCACCAGCGATACGGGTGCGAAGTCGCGCTTCACGTCATAAGCGAGCTTGTCATACAGCACGGGGTTGATCGCCACCGCGCCTACGCTGGTCAGCCAGAGGGTGGTGCCGTCGGCCTCGGAACGAATGAGCTCCTGCGCGCCGATTGCGCCATTGGCGCCCGGCTTGTTGTCGACCACCACCTGGCGGTTCAGTTCGCGGCCGAGTTGCTCGGAAATGGTTCGGGCGACGATATCGACCGGTCCGCCCGGGGTGAACGCCACGATAATTCGGGTGGGTTTGGTCTGGGCCGTCGCTGGCGCCACAGCGGACAGGCTGAGGACTGCTCCCGCCAGCGCGATTAATGTTTTCCTCATCATCACTCTCCATTTGGAAGAACGCGACTCTGGTAGGCTTGGGCCTCACCATGGACGCCTTTCTTATCTCGACCGGCATCGTCGCCCTGGCTGAAATCGGGGACAAGACCCAGTTGCTCACCCTG
>JALREG010000169.1 GCA_023253905.1 Burkholderiaceae bacterium | reverse complement strand
ATTCACCAGTTCGACGGTGCAGGAACACCCTTACCTTTTCGCGCGCAAGCTAGCGACGCTGGACCACCTCACCAAAGGCCGGGTGGCCTGGAACATCGTGACGTCCTATCTGGAGAGCGGCTTTCGCAATCTGGGCTACGCCGCCATGCCGGAGCACGACGAGCGCTACGCGCAGGCCGAAGAATATCTGGACGTCGTCTACAAGCTGCTGGAAGGCAGCTGGGAAGACGGCGCGGTGCTCAAGGACCGCAAGACCGGCCAATACGCCGACCCGACGAAGGTCCACAACATCGCCCATCAGGGCAAGTACTACACCGTGCCCGGGGCGCATCTGGCCGAGCCGTCGCCGCAACGCACGCCGGTGCTGTATCAGGCAGGCGCCTCGCCGCGCGGGCAGGCTTTCGCCGCGCGCCGCACGCCCCATCGGCCGCACATCGTTTTCGTCAAAACGAACCGCCTTTCCGGCATCAGAGAACATCATGACGTCGTGGGCGCCATCGGTCACCGCCGCGCCGATCAGGTAATCACCTTCATCGAGATCGACCGCGATGATGCCGGCCTTCCGCGGGTTGGAAAAATCGATGAGCGGTGTTTTCTTGACCGTGCCCAGGCTCGTGCCCATGAACACATAGTGGGACTCGTCAAAGCCCCGCACCGGCAGCACGACGGTAATTTTCTCGCCATCGGCAAGCGGGAACAGATTGACGATCGGCCGGCCCCGCGAATTGCGCGTGCCCTGCGGCACTTCCCAGACCTTGATCCAGTAGACACGGCCACGGTCCGAGAAGCAAAGGATGTACTGATGCGTGTTGGCGATGAAGAGCTGTTCGATCCAGTCTTCTTCCTTGGTGGCCGCCGCCTGCTTACCACGCCCGCCGCGCCGCTGGGCTCGGTATTCGGATAGCGGCTGGCTCTTGATGTAGCCAGAGTGGGAGAGCGTGACCACCATATCCTGCGGCGTGATCAGGTCTTCGGTGTCGAGCTCGGTGGCGTTCATCTCAATCACCGACCGGCGCGGGTTGTTGTACTCGGCCTTCACCGCGGCCAGTTCGTCGGTAATGATCTGGGTGATGCGCTCGGGTCGGGCGAGGATGTCGAGCAGGTCGGTGATCTGGCCGATCACCTCGCGGTATTCCTGCACGATCTTGTCCTGCTCAAGGCCTGTGAGCCGCTGCAACCGCATCTGCAGGATTTCCTGCGCCTGGGTTTCCGACAGCCTGTAAAAATCGCCGTCGAGCCCACGCCCCGGCTCCAGGCCTTCGGGCTGAAATGCGCCAATATCGGAGCCCGCGCGCTCAAGCATTTCGCGAGCAATACCGGCCCGCCAGGCACGCTCCATCAGGCGTTCGCGCGCAATGGGCGGCGTGGGCGAGGCTTTGATCACCTCGATCATTTCATCGACATTGGCGATGGCCACCGCCAGGCCCTCCAGCAGGTGGCCTCGCTCTCGCGCCTTACGCAGATCGAACACCGTCCGCCGCGTGACCACCTCGCGGCGGTGCGAGAGAAACGCCTCGAGCATCTGCCGGAGATTGAGCAGGCGCGGCTGACCATCGACCAGGGCCACCATATTGATGCCGAAGGTGTCCTGCAGCTGCGTCTGCTTGTAGAGGTTGTTGAGCACCACCTCGGGCACTTCGCCGCGCTTGAGCTCGATCACCACCCGCATACCCGACTTGTCGGACTCGTCACGGATGTCGGAGATGCCTTCGAGTTTGCGTTCATTCACCAGTTCAGCAATGCGCTCAAGCAACAGCCGCTTGTTGACCTGATAGGGCAGTTCGTCAACGATGATCGAACTGCGGTTGCCGCGATCGAGCTCTTCAAAGTGGGTGCGGGCGCGAATCACCACCCGACCACGGCCGGTGCGATAGCCCTCGCGCACACCCGAGATGCCGTAGATGGTGGCGCCGGTGGGAAAGTCGGGCGCAGGCACCAGTTCGATCAGCTCATCGATGCTCGCCTCAGGACGCCGCAGCAACAGCAGGCAGGCATCGACAATTTCGCCCAGGTTATGCGGCGGAATATTGGTGGCCATGCCCACCGCAATGCCCGCCGAGCCA
>JALREG010000137.1 GCA_023253905.1 Burkholderiaceae bacterium | reverse complement strand
TGATTGACCGGTCGCGCGCGGGGCCGGTCCCCAATCTGGTTACCTGCTGTTCAAGGAGATTTCTCATGGTGCGTCCTCTTTGGCTATCTCTGATCGCCTGTCTGTTCGCGCTCTCTTCGCCGGCATTGCGGGCGCAGGACTTTCCTACCAAGACCGTGCGCATCCTTGTGCCGCAAACGCCCGGGGGGGCATCGGACGCGCTCGCGCGGGTGATCGCGCAGAAGCTGAGCGAAAAATGGGCGCAGCCCGTCGTGGTCGAAAACCGCGCGGGCGCCGGTGGCAATGTTGGAATGGAAGTCGTTGCACAGGGCGCACCCGACGGCCATCTGCTGCTGATGAGCTATGCCGGGTCGCACGCCATCAATCCTGCGCTCTACAAGCGCCTGCCGTTTGATCCGGTCAAGGATTTTGCGCCCGTGGCTACGCTGGCCACGCTTCCCTTTGTGCTGGTGGCAAAGCCCGATGCGTCGTTCAAGACCGTATCCGAACTCGTCACCCAGGCGGGGAAGGGAACGCTCACCTTCGGCTCGGCGGGTAACGGATCCGTCAACCATCTCCTTGGCGTCATGTTTGCGATGAACACCGGCACGCGTCTGACCCATGTTCCCTACAAAGGCGCGGCCCCCGCCATGCAGGACCTGATGGGCGGGCAGATCAACATGGTCTTCACCAGTCTTCCGTCGGTGGCGGGCTTGCTCCGCGGCGGGCAATTGAGAGGGCTGGCGGTGACCAGCGCCAAGCGATCGGCAACCTTTCCCGACATTCCCACGCTTGCCGAGTCGGGCCTGCGTCAGTTCGATGTCGCCCCCTGGTTCGGTCTGTTTGCGCCAGGTGCGACACCGCCCGCCATCATTCGGAAAATCAATCAGGATGTGAACGAGCTGCTCACCCACAAGGATGTGATCGAAAAATTCAACTCCCAGGGCGCTGATCCTCTCGCCCGGAGCCCTGCGGAGTTTGCCGGGATGCTTCGCGCCGATCTGGCCACCTGGGCCGATGTGGTGAAGACCTCGGGCGCTCAGATCGACTGAGCCATGCTGGATACCCTGATTCGCGGCGCGACGGTCTTTGACGGACTGGGGGGCGCTCCGCAGCGCGCCGATGTGGGGGTGCGTGGCGGGCGCATCGTGGCTATCGGTCGGCTGAGCGAGGCTGCAGCCAGGATAGTCGATGCTGACGGACTGTCGCTGATGCCGGGCATCGTCGATCTGCACACGCACTTTGATGCCCAGGTAACCTGGGATCCCACGCTCTCACCATCGGGCGCGCTGGGCGTCACCACAGCGGTCATGGGGAACTGCGGATTCGGACTCGCGCCGTGTCCGGCGCCGCTTCGCGACACCATGCTGAAGAACCTGTCGGTGGTGGAGGGCATGAACCTCGATTCGCTGATGCGTGGCGTTCAATGGGAGTTTGAGACCTTTCCGGAATACATGGCGCAGTTGCGTCGGATCGGACCCCATCTCAATGTAGCGGTGTTTGCAGGGCATTCGGTCATCCGCACTGCGGTGATGGGCGAGGCTGCGAGCGAGCAGGTGGAGCCCAGCGCGGCACAACTGGAGGCCATGCGCGAGCAGGTTCGGGTGGCGCTGCGGGCCGGTGCCATTGGTTTTGCGTCGTCGTTTTCGCCCAACCATAGCGGCTACGGAGGGCGCCCGATGCCCTCCACCATCGCAACCGAGCACGAGCTGCGCACGCTCGCCGCGGTGCTGGGCGAAGAAGAGCGTGGCGTCTTCATGATGGCTACCGGGTCGCGTGCCACCCCCGACGTCATGGAATCGATTGCCGCCGATACGTCGCGACCGGCATTCATCTCCACCGTGCTCACCATGTACAACGAGGCTAAGC
>JALREG010000092.1 GCA_023253905.1 Burkholderiaceae bacterium | reverse complement strand
CGTGGTTTCCGATTCCGAAATTTGCAAGGTCGATACCCTCGCTACCCGCTAGGATGCACAGGCTAACCACGCCATAACGGAGGGGACCCGTGATCCGCATTCTTTTCGTCGCATTATTCGCTGCCTTGCTGCCCGGGCTGTCCGCCGCGCAGTCGTTTCCAAGCCGTCAGATCACCATCATTGTCGGGGTTGCGCCGGGCGGCACGCTGGACGCCCTGGCGCGGCAGATCGCGCAGGGCATTGCGCCCATTCTCAAGCAGCCCGTAGTGGTTGAAAATCTTGCCGGCGCCGGCGGGCTGGTCGGTTTTCAGCGCCTGAAGCGTTCCGACCCCGATGGTCACACGCTCAATTTCAGCAACATGGGACTGCTGGTGATTCCGCACCTGCATCCGCAGGGTGGCTTCGATGCGCTCACTGACCTCGCACCCGTTGCGTCGGTGGCCACCGTGCCCATGGTGCTTGCGGTGAGTAACGCAAGCGGCTTCAATGATCTCAAAGCCATGCTGGCCCATATGCGGCAGAACCCGGGCAAGGTGAATCTGGGTTCCGGCGGACCAGGGACCACCGCGCATCTCGCGCAGGCCCTGTTCCTGAACCTCGCCAATGTGCAGGGCACCCTCGTTCAGTATCGCGGCACGGGCCCGGCGCTGATCGATGTCATCGCCGGCACCATCGAAGGCATCATCGACCAGACCGTCACCCTCATGCCGCTTCATGCCGATAAGCGTGCGCGTGCCATTGCGGTGTCGGCGCCGCAGCGTCTTCCCCGCCTGCCGGATGTACCGACCTTTGCCGAGGCCGGCTTACCGCAATTCGACCTGCGGATCTGGAACGGGTTGGTTGCGCCCAAAGGCACGCCGCGCGCGGCGCTCGATCGGTTGGCTGCGGCCGTATCGCAGGTCATGGACAGCGCGGAGTATGTCGAGCGGGTGGAAAAGCAGTTCGCCTCAGAAATTCCTTCGGCGGCTGATCGCGGTCCGGATGGGTTCCGGCGCCTGATGGAGCGCGATGCCACGCGCGTGGCCGATCTGGTCAAGTCGATTGGTATTCAGGGCAAGTAAGGTGGGCTGGCCGAGCGCGTCCCGCGCGCTCGAGCTTTGCTGATCGTGAGGCGTTTTCGACAGCCCCAGTGACCGGGGCGCCTCAGCCCGCAATCGGCGGCGCAGTCCCTTCGATCTGCACCCGAAAGCCCGAGCGCACGTTGGGCCAGTAGTCCCACAGCGCTTTGTGTTGCGCGCAGCGGTTGTCCCAAAACGCGATGGAGTGTGGCCGCCACCGGAACCTGCAGGCCCACTCGTCGCGGCCGATATGCCGGTAAAGGAACTTCAGCACTGCGTCGCTTTCGCTACGCGGCAGCTCGTTGATGTGGCTGGTGAAGTCCCAATTCACAAAAATGCCCAGGCGCCCGCTTTCCGGGTGTCGGATGATGACCGGATGCGATGACTTGGGCGTGCCGGGCCCGAACACGCGTGAGCCGTCATGGGTGGCGGTGAGCCCGGACAGATAAGCCTTCATCCGGTCCGAGAGCGCGTCATAGGCGGCATAGGTGCTTGCGAACAGGGTATCACCGCCGCCATCGGGCGGCACGGTATGGTTGTAAAGCATGCTGCCAAGCGGCGGAAAGGGCGCGCACGACTGATCGCTGTGCCAGCTCTCGCCCGAGATGCGCTGTGAGGTCTCGTCATAGTGAAATTTGCGAACCAGCGGATGGTCGGTGGGCTTGCTGATGGTCTGCGCGCCCACGTGCCGACCGAGCGTTCCGAACAGACTCGCGAACCGGATGTGATCATCAAAACTGATTTTCTGGTCGCGAAAGAACAGCACCTGGTAGCGCACGAACGCGTCTTTCACCTCGGTGATCTGCTCGGCAGTGAGTTCGCGCGTGAGATCGATATCGGTGATCTCGGCGCCGATGTGGGGCGACGCGGGCGTGACCGTGATGTGGGTGTAGCGCGCGGCCGGCTGGTCGGGGGTGCGGGCCGAGATCGGCGCGCCGACAGTGCTGGTAAACATGGCGGTCGTCTCCGAAAAGTACTTAGGATCCTATGTTTTTATAGCTAAATATGAAAATATAATCAAAGCAAAATTTCGTGTATCAGGATTCAGGTGCGCTTTGGTTCCTAAGCATTCCACTCCCGCCGCTCAACCCCGGCGCCGTGTCCGCTCAGCCGCCCGGCTTGAACAAAGCCTGGGGTTCCTGATTGCCGAGGCGGAGCGCGCGTCCAAGCGCGTGCTGTTCGCCCGGATCGCGGAGTATGGTGTGCGTCGTGGGGGCTGGTTCGTGCTGCGCACTCTCTGGGAAGATGAGGGCATCACCCATCGAGAACTCGCCCAGCGGTTGGGCCTGATGGAGGCCTCGGTGCTTGAAATGGTGCGGGCGCTCGAAAAAGATGGTCTGGTCACCCGCGTCCGTGACGAGGAGGACCGCCGCAAGGTGCGGATTCATCTCACCCGACAGGGACGTTCGCTCGAGCCCACCCTGATGCAGGTCGCCCAGACGGTCAATGAGCGGATGGTCCGGGATCTGTCGCAGGCCGAAGCGGTGCTGCTCAAGCTTTTGCTCAAGAAAGTTCGCGATTCACTCGCCGACGTATGAACTCCAGGCAAACAATCCGAGGCGGTCGATGAAACCCCGTGTCCTGATCGTGGGCGCCGGCATCGCAGGCTGTTGCGCAGCCATCGCATTGGCGCGGATTGGCTGGGCTGTCACGCTCATTGAAAAGCAGTCGGCCTGGCAGTTTCAGAGCTCGGGGATTTTTGTCTACAGCAATGGCCTCGCGCAGTTCCG
>JALREG010000068.1 GCA_023253905.1 Burkholderiaceae bacterium | reverse complement strand
AGGCGCGGGGGAGAGTGCCCGCCTTGCTGTCATGTTCGTCGGCCGCGTGCTCGCCCTGCATCAGGCGTTCCAGATACCGCGCGATCAGATCCACCTCCAGGTTCACCTGCTGCCCCTCGCGGTAGTCCTGGAGGATGGTCTGGGCTTGGGTGTGGGGAATCACGTTGATGCTGAAGGTGGCGCCGTTCACGGTGTTCACCGTCAGGCTGGTGCCATCGATGCAGATCGAGCCCTTCTGCGCGATGTAGCGGGCCAGCGCGGCGGGCGCGCGGAAATCCATGCGGATGCTGGCGCCATCGGGGCGGCGTGCGAGCAGCTCCCCCACCCCGTCCACATGGCCGCTGACGATATGGCCGCCCAATCGCTTCACGGGTGTGAGCGCTTTTTCCAGATTCACCCGGCTGCCGGTGTGCAGGCCGTGCAGGGTCGTGAGCTGCATGGTCTCGTTGGAGACATCGGCAGCGAAGCCGTGCGGCGCCAATTGCGTGACGGTCAGGCACACGCCGTTCACGGCAATGCTGTCGCCCAGCCCCACGTCGGCGAAATCCAGGGACTCGCTGCGCACGCGCAGCCGCCACTCGCCGCCCTGCAGTTGCAGGGAATCCACGCTGCCCAATGCTTCGATGATGCCGGTGAACATGTTCTTTTCCTGTCTCAATGGGAACGCGGACGGGCGGTGACGCGCAGGTCAGCGCCGATGGTCGTCACGTCCGTGATGTCCAGCGCGATCTGGTCTGCCATGTGCTGCTGCAGGCCGCTCAGCCGCAGCAGCGGCATGGCCTCGCTGCCCAGGAATTTCGCGCCGATGTAGAGGATCACTTCGTCCACCAGCCCCGCCTGCACCATGGCCCCGCTCAGGGTCGGGCCTGCCTCCAGCAGCACTTCGTTGCACTGGTAGTCCTGCGCCAGGCACTGCATGGCCGCGCGCAGATCCACGCGCCCGGCCGTGTCGGCAGCCAACTGTCGCACCTCCACGCCGGGGACGGCGAGCCGCGCCGTCTCAGCGCTCGCCGTAAGTACCAGCACTGCACCCGGCAATTGCAGCAGGCGGGCGCTGGCCGGCGTACGCAGTGCGGAGTCGAGGATCACGCGCCGCGGCTGACGCAAGCTCGACGGCTCGGCGGCAGCGCCCTGCGCATCCACGCGGACGTTGAGCGCGGGATCATCGCTCAGCACGGTGTTCACGCCTGTCAGCACGGCACAGGACTCGGCGCGCAGACGCTGCACATCGGCGCGCGCGGCCGGCCCGGTGATCCACTGGCTTTCGCCCGAGGCCATGGCGGTGCGGCCGTCCAGGCTCATGGCCAGCTTGCAGCGCACGAAGGGCAGGCCCTGCTCCATGCGCTTGATGAAGCCACGGTTGAGCTGCCGGGCCTGCGTCTCCAGCAGCGGTCCGATGACGCGGATGCCCGCCGCGCGCAAGGCCTGCACGCCCTTGCCACCCACCAGGGGATTCGGGTCGGGCATGGCATACACCACCTCGGCGACTCCGGCGGCGATCAGTGCCTGCGTGCAGGGCGGCGTGCGCCCGAAATGGCAGCAGGGCTCCAGCGACACATAGGCGGTGGCGCCACGCGCCCGCTCGCCCGCCGCCAGCAGCGCATTGACCTCGGCGTGATGTTCGCCCGGCCGCTCATGCAGCCCCACGCCCACGATCTCGCCATCGCGCACGAGCACGCAGCCCACGCGCGGGTTCGGCGAGGTGGAGGACACCTTGGCCGCCGCCGCGAAGGCGAGCGTCATGTAGTCGTCGGGCTGCTTGCTCATCTCGGAAGTCCGGACACTCAGTTGTCGTTGGCCAGACGGTCGATCTCGGCGCGGAATTCGTTCAGGTCCTTGAAGCTGCGATAGACCGAGGCGAAGCGCACATAGGCCACTTCGTCCAGCTGCCGCAGTTCCTGCATCACCTGCTCGCCGACGATGCGCGACGGCACTTCGCGCTCGCCCGTGGCGCGCAGATGGTTCTTGATGCGATTGATGGCCTCGTCCACCTTCTCGATGCTCACCGGTCGCTTTTCCAGCGCCTTGAGCAGGCCGGCATGCAGCTTGTTTTCGTCGAAAGGCTCACGATTGCCGTTCTGCTTGATGATGCGAGGCATCACCAGTTCTGCCGTCTCATAGGTGGTGAAGCGTTCGGAGCAGGTGATGCACTCGCGCCGACGTCGCACCTGGTTGCCTTCAGCCACCAGACGCGAGTCGATCACCTTGGTATCCAGCGCGTTGCAGAACGGACACTGCATGGAGGGCTCCGGGCCGCAGCCGTCTTACTTGCCGTACACCGGGAAGCGCTCGCACAGCGCGATGACCTTGCGCTGCACCTCGGCCACCACGGACTCATCGCCCATGTGGTCGAGAATGTCGCAGATCCAGCCGGCCAGGTCGGTCACTTCCGCTTCCTTGAAGCCACGGCGAGTGGCTGCCGGCGAGCCGATGCGCAGACCACTGGTGACGAAGGGCGGCAGCGGATCACGCGGCACGGCATTCTTGTTCACGGTGATGTTGGCGCGGCCCAGCGCGGCGTCCGCGTCCTTGCCCGTGATGCCTTGCTTGACCAGGCTGAGCAGGAACAGGTGATCGTCGGTACCGCCCGACACCACTTCGAAACCCCGGGCAATGAACGTGTTGGCCATGGCCTGGGCATTCTTCACCACTTGCTGCTGATAGGCCTTGAATTCGGGGCTCATGGCTTCCTTGAAGCACACGGCCTTGGCCGCGATCACGTGCATCAGCGGGCCGCCCTGGCTCTCGGGGAACACGGCGAAATTGAGCTTCTTTTCCAGTTCGGGATTGGCTTTCGCCAGAATGATGCCGCCGCGCGGGCCGCCCAGAGTCTTGTGGGTGGTGGAGGTGGTGACGTCGGCGATCTGCACCGGATTCGGGTAGACACCAGCGGCCACCAGGCCGGCGACGTGGGCCATGTCCACCAGGAAATACGCCCCCACCTTGTCGGCGATGCTGCGGAAACGCTGCCAGTCAACCACGCGGGAATAGGCGGAGAAACCGGCCACGATCATGCGCGGCTTGTGCTCCAGGGCAAGGGCTTCCACCTGATCGTAGTCGATCTCGCCGGTGACGCTGTTCAGGCCGTACTGCACGGCCTTGTAGATGCGGCCGGAGAAGCTGACGCTGGCGCCGTGAGTGAGGTGACCGCCATCAGCCAGGCTCATGCCGAGCACGGTGTCGCCCGGCTTGAGCAGGGCCATGTAGACGGCCGCATTGGCCTGGGAACCGGAATGGGGCTGCACGTTGGCGTAGTCGGCGCCGAACAGCGCCTTGGCACGCTCGATGGCCAGGGTCTCCACCACGTCGACATGCTCGCAGCCGCCGTAGTAACGCTTGCCCGGGTAGCCTTCGGCATACTTGTTGGTGAGCACCGAGCCCTGAGCCTCCATGACGCGCGGACTGGCGTAGTTCTCGGACGCGATCAGTTCGATGTGGTGCTCCTGACGTTCGGCTTCCGCCTGAATGGCGGCACTGAGTTCAGGATCGAAGGTCGCAATGGTCATTTCACGGCTAAACATGCATTTCCCCCAGGGGTGATCAAGTTTCAATTGCGTGGCATTTTACTGCATGCGGCTGCCGCCGGCACTCAGAAAGTGCTCAGTCGGCCAATCCCAGGGCATTTGCCCCGTGCGCAGGCGGGATCACGGCGCAGCTGCCTTGTGCCATAATGCCGCCCGCCTCCATCCCAGTTCAGGAATACTTCTATGGCCCAGTTCGTCTACACCATGCATCGTGTCGGCAAGGTCGTCCCGCCCAAACGCGAGATCCTCAAGGACATCTCACTGTCATTCTTCCCCGGCGCCAAGATCGGCGTGCTCGGCCTGAACGGCTCCGGCAAGTCCTCGCTGCTGCGCATCATGGCGGGCATCGACAAGGACCATCATGGCGAGGCCCGCGCCCAGACCGGCATCAACATCGGCTACCTGCCCCAGGAACCGGCCCTCAACCCGGCGAAGGATGTGCGCGGCAATGTCGAGGAGGCCATGGGCCCGATCCTGAAGCTGATCGAGGAATTCAACGCCATCAGCGACCGCTTCGCCGAACCGATGAGCGACGACGAGATGAACGCGCTGCTGGAACAGCAGGGCGAATTGCAGAATGCCATCGACGCCGCAGAAGGCTGGGATCTGGAGCGCAAGCTCGAGATCGCCGCCGACGCCCTGCGCCTGCCACCCTGGGATGCCGACGTGAACAATCTGTCGGGCGGTGAGAAGCGCCGGGTGGCACTGTGCCGCCTGCTGCTGTCCAACCCCGACATGCTGTTGCTGGACGAGCCCACCAACCACCTGGATGCCGAAAGCGTGGCCTGGCTGGAGCGCTTCCTGCAGGAATACCCCGGCACCGTGGTGGCCATCACCCACGATCGCTACTTCCTCGACAATGCGTTCGCTGTCCGCCCGTCTCGAGACATCGCCGACAACAGCCAGGGGATCGAGCGCGCCCTGTGCTCGAAGATCGAGCAGCACACGATCGAGCGACTCGGCATTTCGCCCGCAGACGGCCACGCGGGCGCCAGCCCTGGCAAGCGCCAGAGCAAAGGATCGGCCGATTCCGCGACTTCCGCCGGTGATCAGCACGGTACGCCCCCTGAGCGACGGGTGATGGCTCATGGTCTGAGCAGGCATGGGAAGCGAACCCTCTCAAAGATCAGGGCGCATCGGTTCCGGAAGCGGCCGAAGAAGGGACCACCCGAAACTCGCGCACCGCAAGCGCTGTACAAAGCGCCGCACCGGCAATTTTCATCAAGGCACCAGCCAGACTCGCCTCAAACGGATAGAGAAGGAGCGCGCACGATAGCGCTGCTGCGAAGCGCGACGGCCACGGCAGAGGCCTCGTCAACTGACCCGCCAAGGCCACCGACCCCATCCAGACTCCTGCACACGCCGCCACCAGCGACACGACAATCACCAGCGCCCCGCCACCCATCAGCAGCCCGGGGCTGAATACAAAGACAAACGGAACAACAAACGCTGGCCAGCCGAGGCGACAGGCGGTCATCGCCACCTGGACCGGGCTGGTCTGCGCAATATGGGCTGCTGCAAACGCCGCCATCGCAACAGGTGGGGTAATCATCGACAGGCATCCGAAGAAAAACACGAACATGTGCGCGGCAAGCGGCGGCACGCCGAGCTGTACGAGGGAAGGCGCCGCAATCACTGCCACCAGCAGATACACCCCGGTCGTGGGCAGACCCATGCCAAGAATCAGGCACATCACCGCCACCGCAACAAGCAGCAGCATGACGTTGCCCTCGCCCAGTTTCGCAAGTGCCAGGGAAAGACTGAGGCTCAATCCGCTGATGTTCAATAACCCGATCACCGCACCCGCCACCGCACAGATGACGATGATGTCGACCGCATCGCGACCGGTGGCGATCAACGCCTCCAACATGCCGCGCAGGCTCAGGCGCTTGCCGCCGTAGCCCTTCAGGAATGCGAACGGCAGCATGGCCACAACACCCAGCAACACAGCGGGCTCAGCCTGAACATCGGTCGTGGCCATGAGGGCAAACAGCACGATGAACGGAATGGTAAAGAACCACCCCCTCCGGAACACATCGCCCGATTTGGGAAGTTCGGCGGGGTCGATACCACCGATCTTTCGCCGCGCCGCCTCAAGATCAACCTGGACGAAGATCGACACGTAAAACAAAAGCGAGGGAATGAGTGCCGCGAGCGCCACTTCGGCATAGCGCACCTGCAGGTTCTCAGCCATCAGGAATGCAGCGGCGCCCATCACGGGGGGCATGATCTGCCCGCCGGTGGAAGAAACCGCCTCCACCGCACCTGCCGTTTGCGGCGTGTAGCCCGCCTTCTTCATGTTGGGAATGGTGATAATGCCCGTGGACATCACATTGGCCACCGCGCTGCCCGAGATCGTCCCGAACAAAGCCGAGGCCACCACTTCCACCTTGCCCGTGCCGCCGCGATAACGCCCGAACATGGCGGTGGAGATGTCAGTGAAAAACTCGGCGCCGCCGCAGTTCTGCAGGATTCGGCCGAAAAACATGAATACCAGTACCGTGGTGGCAGCGATCATGAGCGATGCGCCCAGCATGCTGGACGTATCAAGCGCAAGGTACGGCAGGAGACGCGCTAGCGACACCTGCTTGGTGGCGAGCATGCCAGGGAGCAAATAGCCGAACAGGGCCCACGCAAAAAACACACCGAAGACAATGGTGAGGACGCTGCCTGCGGATCGGCGACACGCTTCAAGCGACAGCACAAGCAGGATCGTCGCCAGAACGATCGCCTCGGTTTCATTGCCAATCACATCGGCTTGCAGCACGGGATAGCGCACACATAGCCAGAGCCCTGCAGTCAGACCCACGCCCGCTGGAATGAAGCGGGCAAACAGGAGGCGCGCGGCAGATGGCTCGACCCCTGCCCGCCGGGACGCCTGCCCCGCGAACGCGATGAACAGTGAACCACCGAGCGCGCCGGCAATGAACTGTTCCTGATAGATGAACCAGTTCAACCAGGTGGGCGCATCAATCGCCCAGAACAATCCCGCCAGAGCGAGAAAAACGCCTAGCCCAGATGAGAACCGAATCATGATGGATGGCGCAGAAGCGGGAGAGACTTGAACCGGAGACTGGGCGCTTCCGGAACGCCAGGGTCAGCGCGCCAGACCCAACGCCTTCAGCGCTTCGATCGCTCCCGGGTGATACGGCACGCCCGTGTTGTCGCCAATCCGTTTGGATTCGAACTCGGCAAACAACGGCCCTGCCGCTTTCAAATCGGCTTCGTTGGCGAATAGCGCGCGCACGACCTTGGCCACGGTTTCATTGCTGACCTTCACATTGGCCCACAACGCGTAGTCATACACCAACATGGTCGTGGGCTGATCAACACCGATCCGTCCTGGCGCCGGCTGAACCATTTCAACCCTGCTGTGGGGAACGTGCCGGGTGATTGCTTCGACCGCCCTGGGCGCAGGGTCGAAGGGGATGAATCTGACTCCGCCGAGCGCGGCATCCCACTCACGCAGCTGCGCCATGCCGATGGTACCGATGGAGGTGACCGTCTGCTGCTGCTTGAACGCGTCAAACATCCGCGGGAAGGCCGGAACCGGGACCTGCCGCGTGTCCTCAAACGTCATCCCGGCATTCGCAAGGTACCCAGTAATCAGAACCTTTCCCAAAGGATTGCCGGTGAATCCTGCCGGTACCGGCTGCCCCTTCAGGTCGGCGAGGCTGCGGATGGCGCTGTCTTTCTTGACCACAAGTCCGTTGTACCAAGGGACGATACGCGCCACCATCCTAAGGTCGGGATTCGGACGCTCGGTAATGACGGTGCCCGCGATGAGGTAGTGGAGCTCCGGCACGTTCGAAATACCGAACTCGATGTCGCCGCGATTGACCAGCGGCGCGTATTGCGCGGCACCCGCCATCGGCTGGGTGCGCATTTGCATTCCGCCTTTATCCGACACCACCTTCGCAAGGCCCGTCGCCAGCTGGAAAGTGGCTCCCGTCTGCGTGGTGCCAAGACCCACCACCTGTGCAGAGGCAACAACGGCGGACGTGGCTGCGATCAGACCCGCGGCCAGGCGTAGTGACAGGCGAAACCCGTGAACCATCATGCAGCCCTCCGCAGAGTGTTGATCATTGAACTCTTCATAAGGTAAGCCTTGGCCGCCACCGGATCCTCTGCGGTGCGGCAGAGTTCATCCTGCTTGCGCTTGCGCGCCGCGGGATCACGCTCAGCGAGCACTTCACGGTTCCGCGCGGTGGTCGCGTTGATGTGTTCGACGGCCACCGGACGACGCTCAGGCTCGTACTCGGCCAGACGATCGGCGCCGGTGCGATTCAGTTCGATCAGCTTACCGGCCAGGTTCAGCCCGTCATGCAGACCGCCGTTCATGCCCATGCCGCCGATCGGATTATTCAGATGCGCCGCATCGCCCGCGAGAAACGCCCGCCCTTTGCGGTAGGTTTCCGCAACACGCTGGTGCACACGGTAGAGCGTCTTGTGTCGCGTTTCATAGGGCTCGGCTTTTTGAAACACACCCTGCAGCCGGCGTTCACCCGAAGCGAGCACCTCTTCGTCGCTCTCCTCACTGGTGGGAAACAGGCAGCGCCAAAGCCCCGGCACCTTGAGGAGCACGCACCACTCATCTATGTCTGCTACGTAGTTGACGTAGGACAGGCGGTTGAGGTGATCTTCGAACGGAAACGGCGTGCTGACCACAAAGAACCGCTCGGGAAAGGTGAGCCCGGGGAACTCAATACCGAGCGCAGTCCTCACGGAGCTGTAGGCGCCATCCGAGCCAATCAACCAGTCAGCTTCATGGACCGTGCCGTCTTCGGTGGTGACCCGAATATGCTCAGGGTCCTGAGAAACCGACGCCACCTTGGCGTTGAACACGAGACTGGCATGCGGAAACGCGGCAAGCCTTGCGGCAACCAGTTGAGTGAACCGGAATTGCTCGTATTGCACCCGGTACGGGTGATCGGTCTCACCCTTCAGCAACCCCATGTCAAACTCGGCGATCGCACCGGTCTGACGATCACGCACCTGGAAGGTGCGCGCGATCAGGCCATCTCGCAGAATCTCATCAACCAGACCCAGTTCGCCCATCATGTCGAGCGTGGGCGGGTGCCAGGTCGAAGCGCGCAGATCGGTTGCGAGCTCAGCAGCACGCTCTAGGATGGTGACACCGATGCCCTCGCGTGCGAGCGCGAGCGCTGTGGTGAGACCGACTGGCCCTGCGCCAGAGATGATGACTTTCATTATGGTGTCTTGGGTAGTTGCCGGCTCGGATGGTACTGGCCCCCCTCTCTTCACGCAACCAAAGGCCCCAGTGGAGCATCCATACAGGGCACCAGATGCCCCACGCACCAGGTCGGGGCAATTTGCCGCTCATCGGCGACCGCGCTATCGTCCCAGCTCACTCTCGAAGGAGCCTCCCATGATCCTGCGTCATCCGAAATTCGTCGCTTCGCTCGTTGCTGCTGCAGCGATCGCCTTTGCTCAGCCGTCTGCCATGGCGCAGGCCAAGTGGCGTGCGGCGGGCAATTTTGCCGTGGAGCACACCTCATCCGAAGCGATGAAGCTCTTCAAGGAAGAGCTTGAAAAAGCAACCGCTGGAAAATTTGTGGTCGATCTTTTTCCCGCCATGCAACTGGGTGGCGCGCAGGAAAACGTTCAGGGGGTGCGCACCGGTTCCATCCAGATGACCTGGGTGGGCATGGCCTTTCTCACCCGAACCGTTCCTGAGCTCGAGGCGCTGTCACTGCCCTTCCAGTTCACCAGCCGCGAGCAGGCGTTTCGCGTGACCGATGGCCCGATTGGCGCCGAGATCGATCGCCGGATCGCGAGTAAGGGCGTCACACTGCTCGGGTTCATGGAGCTCGGCGCACGCCACGTCACCAACTCAAAGCGCCCCATCAAAACGCTTGAGGATTTCAAAGGTCTCAAGATCAGGCTCCAGCCCAACGAGACGCACCTCGCATCCTTCCGTGCGCTGGGCGCCAACGCCGTGGCCATGGACGTCAAGGAGCTCTATTCGGCCCTCCAGCAAGGTGTGGTCGATGGACAGGAAAATCCTTTTTCCATCATCAACGCAAACCGCTACTTTGAGGTCCAGAAATTCATGTCCAATACCGGACACTTTTTCGACTTCATCGTTGTGATTGCCAATCGCAAGGCGTTCGAAGCGCTGTCGCCCGCTCACCAGAAGGCGGTTCGTGAGTCGATGAATGCAGCGGTTCGGTATCAGCGCGAGCGCGCCTTGATTCAGGAAGCCGACTCAATCGGGGAAATCAAACGTCGTGGCGTCACCTACGATGAGGTGTCACCCAAACTGATCGCCGACATGCGCGCCGCAACAGCCAATATCGTGGAAGACGTGAAAAAGCGTGCGGGGGCGGATCTGGTCGCACGCGTGCTTGCCGAAGCCGCCAAGCAGTAAGCGGTGCTTACCACTTATGAAGCGGGGCTCGCGCGGCTGGACCGCGCGGCCCGCTGGCTGGTCATCGTCTGCTCGGCCCTGATGATCGTGGTGGTATCGGTCCAGGTGCTGCTGCGCTATGCCTTCAATACCTCAATCGACTGGTCCGATGAGGTCTCGCGCCTCCTGTTCGTATGGTGCATGTTCCTGGCTATCCCGTTGGGCCTGCGGGAAGGATCCCATGTCGGTATCGAGCTTCTTGTGCAGTTCGTACCGGCGGCCCCCAGGCGGCTCCTGTCCCGACTGTGCTCTCTGGTTGCCATGCTGCTCATGGCGGTGGTGCTTTACTTCACGGTCACGGTGGCGATTGAAACCTGGGACGAACTGATGCCCACCCTTCCGGTGAGCACCAACTGGTTTCTGGTTCCGGTCGCGGTGTGCGCGCTCCATTGCCTGTTGCATCTGATCGCCCTCCTCTGGCGCGATCCTGTTCGCACCAGCGTCATCAACCACGAGTAAGGGCACGGTCGCGATGAGCACACTTGTGATGCTGGTTTTTGCCGTGGCTGCACTCGCCGGTATGCCACTGGCCTTTGCGCTGGGTGTAGCGGCGCTTGCCGGACTTGCTGTGGCCGACATTGACTACGGGATGCTTCCGACCCGCATGATGAACGCGGTGAATTCATTCCCGCTGATGTCTATCCCGCTCTTCATGGTCGCTGGCGAACTCATGATCAAGGGCGGGATCATGGAGCGCATGATCCTGTTCGCCAATGCGCTGGTGGGGCGCGTGAGGGGTGGGCTAGCGCAGGTCGCGATGCTGGCCGGTGCCATCTTGTCGCTGGTGTCGGGTACCGCCGTGTCCGACGCTGCAGCTCTGTCCTCCACGGTTGGCCCAGAACTGAAGAAGCGCTACGGACTCGGTTTCTCCACCGCGGTGATCGCGGCCTCAGCCAACCTCGGACCCATCATCCCGCCGTCGGCTGCCATGATTGTCTACGCCTACATGGCAGGCTCGTCGGTATCGATCGGCGCCCTCTTTGTGGCGGCAGCCATTCCCAGCGTCATCATCACAGCAGTCTTCATGGCGCAGTGCTGGTGGATCGCCAAGCGCCGCAACTACCCGCTGACCGGCGAGCCCTTCACCGTCAGACGGCTCGCGCAGGCAACCGGTGCTTCCTGGCTCACCCTCGCGCTTCCGATTGGCGTGATCGTGGGCATCATCGGGGGCGCGTTCACCGCCACCGAGGGCGCGGCAATCGCAGTGGTCGGCGCCCTGCTGCTTGGATTTTTCGTCACCCGAGAATTGAAGCTCGCCGATTTGCCCGAGATTCTCTATCGCTCGGCCGTCATGTCGGGGGTGGTGGCAGCCATGATCGCCTTTGCCTCCACCGTCACGTTCCTGCTCACCGTAGATCTGCTGCCGCAGGCGCTCGCTGACTGGCTGCGCTCCATCACTTCGAGTCCGCTGGTCTTCAACCTGCTGGTGGCGCTGCTCCTCCTGGTGGTCGGCATGTTTCTGGAGTCGAATGCGGCCTACATCATGCTGGTGCCCTTGCTGCACCCCATTGCCATGTCGTATGGCATCGACCCCACCCATTTCGCCTTCCTGTTCGTACTCAATCTGATCATCGGGATGATGACGCCTCCCGTTGGTGTGGTGTTATTTGTCATCTGCGGCATGACAGGCATCCGCATGGGGGAACTGGTCAAGCACTGCATGCCTTTCATTGTTTCTCAATATCTGCTGTTGATCGCGTGCATTGTTTTCCCGCCGCTCGTTACCTGGCTGCCCAGGATGCTGGGCTACTGATCGGCACCACCACGCTAGGAGTCGCTGATGCGTGCAATCGTCTGTGAAGCCTATACCGGCTACCAGGACCTGAAGCTTCGTGATGTTGCGCCCCCGCCGCTACGCGCCGGCTGCGTTCGAATCGCCGTGAAATACTGCTGCGTCGGCTTTGGTACTTCACTGATCGTTGCGGGTCGATACCAGCGAAAGCCGCCTCTACCGTTTGTTCCGGGCACGGAGGTCTCTGGGGTGATCACCGAAGTGGCGCCTGAGGTCTCGCATCTGGCGGTGGGCGACCGGGTCGCCGGCATCATTGACTGGGGTGGTTACGCAGAAGAAGCAGTCGGCACCGCCGACACGGTCTGGAAGATTCCGGAAGAGGTCCCGTTCGACCTCGCCTGCCTGCTGCCAGCCGCGTATGGCACGCCCTGGGCGGCGCTCCACTGGCGCGCTCGCTTACAGGCCGGCGAAACCGTGCTGGTATTTGGCGCAGCGGGAGGCGTGGGTCGGTGTGCAGTCGAACTGGCCAGACTCGCAGGCGCCCATGTCATTGCTGTTGCCCGAGACGAGGCCCGCATTCAGGTCGCCCTTGAACACGGCGCTCACGAGGGCTGGCGCAGTGACACGCCAGACCTGGGCCGTATGCTCAAGGAGCGGCACGGCGGCCGCGGTATCAATGTGATATTCGATCCGGTAGGCGGTCAGAGTTTCGAACACGCAATGAAGGCGGTCGCGCCGGAGGGCCGTATCCTCGTGATCGGGTTTGCGGGAGGAACCATTCCTCAGGTTCCCGCCAACCTGCTGCTGGTAAAAAACGTGGCCGTCATCGGCGTGAATCTGGGGCTTTATACCGGCTGGACACCTGGCGACGAGCGCCAGACGCACGCGCCCAAGATGCGTGACATGATCAACCAGCTGTCAGCCCTGGTGGCGAAGGGTCAGTTGCGGCCGGCGCCGCCCACCGCGTTTTCGCTGGAACACACGGTGGAGGCGTTTGATGCGCTGGTTGAGCGTAGACACACGGGGCGGATGCTGATCCGGGTATCAGATCAGCCCTGAACCGCACACCTTATGAAGCTCGGAGCCCAAACGCCCCGAGCGGGGGGGAATCCAGCCCGCCCGGCGCGACATGTGACCGGCAGATCACGCTGCAGCGGGGAGACGCCCGGCACGCTCACGCTCGATCTGAACAAGCGCTTCTTCGAGCGGTTTGACCGTGGCGTCGGTGCGACCCAGCTTCTCGAGCCCGAAGAGCCCAAGCCTGAAGGTACGGAAATCTGCGCCCTCGTCGCACTGCAGCGGCACACCTGAGGCCGTTTGAAGGCCCAGGTTGAGGAAAGCCTTGCTGCTTTGCATCTCGGGATCGTGGGTGTAGCTCACGACGACGCCCGAAGCCTGAAAACCCTCGGCTGCTACGCTGGGGTAACCATGCCGCACCATGACCTCGCGTACCCGCCTTCCAAGCTCGATCTGGGCGGCGCGCAAGACCTCAAACCCCCGTTCACGGGTTTCAACCATGGCGGCTCGGGTAATGGCGAGCGCGTCGGTAGGCATGGTGGTGTGATAGACATGGGCGCCCGACTCATAGGTCTCCATCACCTGCAGCCACTTCTTGAGATCCAGCGAGAAACTTGAACTGGTGGTGCCGTCAATGCGCTCGCGGGCGAGTTCCGACAGCATGACGAAGGCGCAACAGGGCGAACCCGTCCAGCCTTTCTGGGGGGCGCTCACGAGCACGTCAACCCCGCAGGCCCTCATGTCGACCCAAAGCGCACCCGAGGCGATGCAGTCGAGAACAAACAGCCCACCCGCTTCGTGTGCCGCCGCCGCGACCGCCTTAAGGTAGTCGTCGGGCAGCACCAGGCCGCAGGAGGTTTCCACATGAGGCGCGAAAACCACTGCCGGGCGTTCTGCACGAATGGCGCTCACGACCTCATCAATGGGAGCGGGCACAAACGGCTCGCGGCTTCCGGCCTTCAGCCGGCGCGCTTTCAACACCGTGCAGTGGCTTGAGAAGCCGCCGGCATCGAAGATCTGGGACCAGCGGTAGCTGAACCAGCCGTTACGCAGCACCATGACACGCTGACCCGTCGCGAACTGCCGGGCAACGGACTCCATACCGAAACTGCCGCTCCCCGGGACCACCACGGCCGAGCGAGCGCCGTAGGCCTCCTTGAGAATGGCAGAGATGTCGCCCATGACGCCCTGAAAACGCCGGGACATGTGATTGAGCGCGCGATCGGTGTAAACCACCGAATATTCAAGCAAACCGTCGGGATCGACGTTGGGCAGAAGACCGGGCATGTGACACTCCGTTGCCGAATCGAGGCGGGAAGTGTACGCGGAAGCGCAAAAGTGCGCCTTAATCCGAGTCAAATCCGCAACAGCACGCCTGTCATCACCGCTGATGAATATACGTACCCGGCGCGGTACCGAGCACGGGGAAACCCCCGGCCGGATTGCCCGCAGGAGGCGGCGTACGAAGCCGGCTGGATCGCGCCTCAAGCCACGCTACCCAGGTTGGCCACCAAGACCCGGGCTGGGTCGGTGCGCGCGCCGCCCAGCTGGTTGCATCATCATAGTGAGCGCCACGGCGCCGGGTGGCGCACTTGTAGGTTGATGAGGGAAACGCGGCGTCGGGGGGATTGATCACCCCGGTATTGTGCCCCCCGCTCGCCAGCACAAAGCACAGTTCGGTCTCTGTAAAAAGGTGCAGTTTGTAGACCGAGCGCCAGGGTGCGATATGGTCGCCATGGGCGGACACGGCAAACAAGTCGACATCAATATCACCAAGACTCACTGCCCGGCCGCCTACCCGACAACGCCCAGCCGTGAGGTCGTTACCCAGAAACAGCCGGCGCAGATAGTCGCTATGCATCCGATACGGCATGCGCGTGGCATCAGCATTCCAGGCCATCAGGTCAGTCATCGGCGCGCGTTGGCCGAGAAGATAGTCGCGAAGCGTCCTCGACCAGATCAGATCGTTCGAGCGCAGCATCTGAAAGGCGCCCGACATCTGACGGGTTTCGAGAAATCCTTGCGCCGCCATCATGTCCTCCATCAGCGCGACCTGACTGTGGTCGATGAAGAGTGTCAGTTCGCCCGCCTCCTCAAAGTCAACCTGCGCGGCAAAAAGCGTGATGCTGGCGAGATTGTGTGCACGCTCGCGAGCCAGCGCGGCCCCCGCCATGGCGAGCAATGTGCCGCCCAGGCAATAGCCGGTCGCATGAATTCGGGCGCGCGGCACGATCGTTCCGATCACCGCCATGGCGTCGAGGATACCCATCTGCAGGTAGTCCTCCATGGACAGGTCACGCTCGTCGGGTCCCGGATTGACCCATGAGATGGCGAACACTGTGAATCCCGCCCGTACCAGATAACGAATCAGCGAATGATCGGGCGACAGATCCAGGATGTAGTACTTCATGATCCAGGCCGACACGATCAGGACCGGTTCGGGGTGTACCGAAGGTGTCTGCGGAAGATATTGAATCAGCTCAATCAGCCGATTCCGAAACACCACCACGCCGGGTGTGATCGCAACGACCTCGCCCGGGGCGAACGCCTCCGCACCCGCCGGCGGTTCAGCGAGCACGCCTCGCCGCAGGTCATCGGACAAGTTCAATGCGCCACGCAGCAGATTACCCCCGCCGCTGCGTGTTGTCTCATTTAGCACCTCCGGATTGGTCGCGGGAAAATTGGCCGGCGCCCACGCATCCAGCATCTGTCGTACGCAAAAATTGACCAACTGTAAATGATGAGGCGACACGCCGTGGACATCGGTCGTCGCGTTGTGCCACCACTGCTGCTGCAGCAGGAACGCCTGATGCATCGCGTTAAAGGGCCATCGGCTCCATGCCTCACCACGGAACCGGCGATCCCCTGGCAAGGGCTCGATGCAGGTCGGACATTCATGCTGTTGCAAAAGCAGCACCAGGTACCACCCGTAGCGCAATGATTTTCTTGAAAGCTTTCGGAGGAGCTCCACCTGCTTTCCAGGCGAGGAATACAGGTGAAGCAGCCAGTCGCTGAAGGCAAGCGAAATGGCCACCGGCGACACGCCATTCGTCCAGCCGGCAAGCAGGGCCTGGGCCAATTGATCGGTCTGTCGCGCCACCAGTGCGGCCGCATCCACATCAGCGCCCCCCCGAAAAGGCGGCTCCGGATGCAAAGTGTTCATGATCGGAGTCGACGCAGGCGCAGTCACCGCGCGAGGTCGGCGGCGGGCACCTGCCGTAGGTAGTGAAGGCTGCGGGCGACGGCTCATGGCGGAGGGCCTCAGAAAACGACCCGGCATGTTGACGGGGTTGCGTCGCTACGGGTTTGATCGCGGTCGCCGCAACTGAAGTGCGCAGTCATGATCACGCGCTTCACAGCAACAGTTTGACGCCCATCATCAAAGACAACATGATTTCGATATGAACCTCGACCGCCTTTACAACCTCTCCGACGTCCGTGAAGCCGCGCGAAAGCGCTTGCCCAAGGGAATCTTTGAATTCATCGACCGGGGTGCGGAAGATGATGAAGCCCTGGCTCACAACCGCGAGGCGTTTCGCAGGATCAAGGCCCGGCCGCAGGCGCTCGTCGATGTCAGCCAGCGCACCTGCGAGGCCACCATGCTGGGCGAGCGTTTTTCAATGCCCATGGCGATCGCCCCCACGGGCGCTGCCGGGCTGGTCTGGTATCAAGGGGAAATGGAACTCGCCAAAGCTGCCGCAGCCATGGGGATTCCCTTTACGATTGCCACCCGCTCAATGAGCAGCCTGGAGGAGATCGTCGCGCTGGGCGGCACACTCTGGTATCAGCTCTATGTGTTCACCGACCGGGCTCAAACCTGGAAGCTCATCGACAGGGTGGCAGGATCGGGGGCCAAGGCGCTTCTGGTCACGGCGGACGTACCGGTTCAACCGAACCGCGAATTCAACCGGCGTAACGGCTACACCTTCCCTTTCAAGGCCACGCCACGCTCGGTGATCGACATGCTGCGCCATCCGCGCTGGTTGATCGAGGTCATTGGAAAGTATCAGCGCACCACCGGCATTCCCCAGTACGAAAAGATGCCGGAATACGCGGAGAACCTGACCTTCGATGACATTCGTGAGCTGCGCCGCAGGTGGCCCGGACAGCTGTTGGTCAAAGGCATTCTGCGCGCGGACGACGCCAGGAAGGCAGTCGATTGCGGCGCCGACGGCATCGTCGTGTCCAACCATGGCGGACGCTGCCTCGATATATCCGCCGCCCCGATCGACGTACTGCCAGAAATCGTTGACGCGGGGGGTCAGCGTGCGTCGGTGCTCATGGATAGCGGGGT
>JALREG010000007.1 GCA_023253905.1 Burkholderiaceae bacterium | reverse complement strand
GATCCCAGCTTCCTGCCGCCATTGCCAAATTGCTTGCCGAGGGCACAGTGATTCCCGCCCACCCGCTCGCGCTGACCGCCGAGCGCACACTCGATCGCACACGGCAGCGCGCCCTCACCCGTTACTACGTCGAGGCCGGTGCGGGCGGGCTCGCAGTGGGCGTACACGCCACGCAATTCGCCATCCGCGAGCGCGGCCTCTACGCCCCGGTGCTCGAACTCGCAGCACTCACCGCTCAACAACATCTCCAGGCAATGGGCGACCCGAGGCCGCTCGTGATGATCGCAGGCCTTGCTGGCGACACCCGCCAGGCCATCGCAGAGGCGAGAACTGCGCTGTCGCTCGGCTATCACTGCGGCATGCTGTCGCTGTCGGCCATGCGCGGCGCGTCGCAGGATGCCCTGATTGCCCATTGCGAGGCGATCGCCGCTGAGATCCCGCTGGTGGGCTTTTATCTTCAGACCGCCGTAGGCGGCATCGAACTTCCCGCCTCGTTCTGGCAGCGTTTTGCTGCCATCGACAACGTGGTGGCGATCAAGGTGGCCCCCTTCAACCGCTACCGTACGCTCGATGTAGCGCGCGGCATTGCGCTTGCCCGAGCCGAAGATCGGGTAGCGCTCTACACCGGCAATGACGATCACATTGTGCTCGACCTGGTCACGCCCCTGGCGGTGCGCCGCCCAACGCGCGACGGCGCAGGAACCGAGGAGGTCAGGCTGCCGATCCGGGGCGGGCTACTGGGTCACTGGTCAGTCTGGACCCATGCCGCGGTGAAGCTCTTCGAGCACATCCAACAGGCACGTAAATCCCCGCACATCGACACCGATCTGCTCGCGCTCGATGCCCGCGTCACCGACTGCAACGCCGCGCTCTTCGATGTGGCCCACCAATTCGCTGGTTGCATCGCTGGGTGTCATGAGGTGCTCAGGCGCCAGGGGCTTCTGGCGGGAATCTGGTGCCTGGACCCCAACGAAACCCTGTCGCCAGGGCAGGCCGAGGCGCTGGACCGGGTCTGCCGCGAGCACCCTGATCTGATCGACGATGATTTCGTGCGAAGCCGGCTGGATCGCTGGCTTGCAGACTGAGAATGATGATGAACGCACTCGACTCTTCAGCCACACGATGGACCTTCGCGGTTCTCGCCCATATCGGCCTGGTCCTGGCGTGGTACCTGTTTGTTGAAATCGGGCAGGTTCCGAAATTCGTGATGCCCTCGCCCCAGGCAACGCTCGATGCGCTGATGAACCCCAACTACAGCTGGTGGACCAATATTGCGGTGACCGGCACTGAGATTTTTGGTGGTTACCTGATCGCGCTGGTGGTGGGTGTGCTGCTCGCGCTGGTCTTTACCTGGTCACGCACGCTGGAAGCGCTGTTCCTGCCCCTGTTGGTCACCCTCAACATGATTCCGAAGGTAGCGCTCGGGCCGCTCATCATCGTGTGGTTCAAATATGGCGTCTTTCCCAATACGCTGATGGCTTTTTCCATCGCGGTTTTCCCCATCCTGCTCACCACGGCACGCGGGCTGCGCGAGATCGAACCCGAGCTCCTCGACCTGGTGAAGTCGCTCCGCGGTTCGCGTTGGCAGGTGTTCGTGAAAATTCAACTGCCGGGCGCTTTGCCTTATATTTTTTCCGGCATGAAAGTGGGATCCATCCTGGCGGTGGCCGGTGCCATCGTCGGTGAGTTCCTCGGCTCCGATAAAGGGCTGGGGTATCTCATGCTGCAGGTACAGGTCACCCTCGACACCCCCGCCATGTTCATGGCGGTCATTTTGATTACGGTAATCGGAATGTTGCTGTATGGTCTGGTCCTGTTGCTCGAAAAATTGATGGTGGTCCGCGATGCCCGGGTGGCGTAAGCCCCGCGTCCGACAAGCACCTGCCCTGATTACTCTATAGGAGACACACCATGGCCTTGCGTCACTCATTCCGCTCGGGTCTGCTCAACACCGCCATCGCGGGCATCGCGTTGATCGGTGTCGCGCCGGCCCTCGCCCAGACCGAGATCAAATTCGGCCATGTCGGCGAGCCTGGGTCGCTCTATCAGGTGATTGGCGATGAATTCGCTCGGCGCGCCAACACGCTGCTTGCTGGCAAGGCCAAGGTGGTGGTCTACGGCAGCAGCCAGTTGGGTGGCGACAAGGAGATGCTCCAAAAGCTTCGCCTGGGCACGCTCGACCTCTCGCTTCCCTCCACGATCATGTCCTCCGAGGTTGATCTGATCGGCATGTTCGAGATGCCCTATATCGTGAAAGATCGTGCGCACATGGCACGCATCGAGAAAGAAATCTTCTGGCCCGATATCGCACCCGCCGTTGAGAAAAAAGGGCTCAAGGTGCTGGCGGTCTGGGAGAACGGCTATCGCCACCTCACCAACAACCGGCGCCCCATCACGGTGCCGGACGACCTGAAGGGCATCAAGCTGCGGGTGCCCGAGGGCAAATGGCGCATCAAGATGTTTCAGAACTACGGCGCCAGCCCCAGCCCGATGAAATTTTCCGAGCTGTTCACCGCGCTCCAGACAGGCGTGATGGACGGCCAGGAAAACCCCTTCACCCAGATCTACTCCTCCAAGCTCCACGAGGTACAGAAGTTTCTATCCCTTTCGGGCCATGTCTACAGCCCGGCGTTTCTCACGGCCGGCCTCAAGCGGTTTTCCGCTCAGCCTGAGCCCATCCGCACCGCGATCGAAACCGCGGCCCGAGAAACTCAGGTCTTCGTCTATGAAACCGCCGCGCGCGCTGAGAAAGACCTGCTAGATAAAATCCGCGCGAGCGGCATTCAGGTAAATGAGGTCAACAAAGACGCTTTCATCGCCGCCAGTCGACCCACTTATGAAGAATTTGGCAAGGAAGTGGCCGGCGCCAAAGCGCTGATCGATAAAGCCGTTGCCCTGGGACGCCCCTGAACATGACTCAAGCCGACGCCGCCTCGCACCCGCTGGTGCGATTTCGCGAACGCTATGCGCTCGGCCTCGAGCGCCTGGTGATTCTTCTAATGGTCGTCCTCGCCGGGGAAGTCGTGCTGGGGGTGTTCATGCGCGCTATCGGACGGCCGCTCGTCTGGTACGACGAAATGGCCTCGGTGCTCCTGGCCTGGCTCACGTTCTACGGTTCAGCGCTTGCCTCGGCCCGACGCGCACACATCGGCTGCCCAGAACTGGTCGACCAGCTGTCAGCCGGGCCACGCCGAGCACTCGCCCTGATCTCGCAGATCATGGTGATCGCGTTTTTTGCGCTGGTTGGGTGGGTGGGCGCAGACATTCTGCCCGTCCTCGCCGAGGAAATGCTGGTGAGCGTGCCGTGGCTCTCGGCAGCCATGGTGCAGTCGGTGATTCCGGTGTCGGCCGCGCTTATTCTGGTGGCTGAAGTCCTGAACCTCATCGATCTGATTCGCGCCCAGCCGGTTGATCGAAGTGCGTCGTCGCTTGCCGACGGTCTTCACTAGCCGGGAGCACCTCATGGGCATCATGTTCCTTCTGTTTGCGGCGGCCCTGCTGCTGGTCCTGATCAACGTTCCGATCGCAGTGTCACTGGGCATCGTGTCGGTCGTCGCCATGCTGGTTACGCAGGGAACCGACTCCCTGCCCAACGTGGCCCTGGTCATCTACAACGGTGCGACCAACTTCCCGCTCCTAGCCATTCCGCTGTTCATTCTCGCCGGCGCCATCATGAACGCCTCCGGCATTTCACAGCGTCTGATCGCATTTGCAGGTGCGCTGTTTGGCTGGGTCCGAGGGGGGCTTGCCCACGTCTCGATCGGCGCCTCGCTGTTTTTCGCCGAGATCTCTGGCTCGGCGGTCGCCGATGTAGCCGCGCTGGGCTCGATCCTGATCCCGGGCATGAAAGAGAAAGGCTACCCGGCACCCTATGCGGCGGCCGCCATGTCGTCGGCTGCCACGCTCGCCGTCATCATTCCGCCGTCCATTCCCATGATCCTCTATGCGGTCATGGCCGAGGCTTCAGTCGTGCAGCTGTTTGTCGCCGGGATCGTGCCCGGCCTCATTGGCGCCTTCGGACTGATGCTGATGGCGAGCTGGCTCGCGCACCGATACAACCTGCCGAGCGACGAGCGCTTCTCGCTCGCCCGCGTTGCGCAAACCGGACGCCGCGCCTTCTGGGCGTTTCTGCTCCCCATCATCATTCTGGGTGGCATCTTCGGCGGCATCGTCACCGCCACCGAAGGCGCGGCGCTTGCCGTGGTCGCTGCCCTGTTCGTGGGCCTTCTGATCTATCGCGAGCTCAATCTCAAGACATTGCGCGCAGCGATCGTCGAAGGCGGCATTCAAACCGCCGTGGTGATGCTGCTGGTGGCCACCAGTGCGCTTCTTGGCGCCTACCTCACCGAAATGCAGTCGCCTCAGGCGCTGGCCCGCGCCGTGTCCGATTTCACCAGCAACAAGTGGCTGATCCTCGCGCTCCTCAACATCCTGTTCCTCTTTCTTGGCATGTTTCTGCATTCTGCCGCCGCCATCATTCTGGTGGTGCCCATCGTCATGCCACTGGTGCGTGCAGCCGGAATCGACCCCGTGCATTTCGGACTCATCGTCACGATCAACCTGGGGATCGGTCAGCAGACACCGCCCGTTGCCAGCGTGCTGATGGTGGCCAGTTCCATCGCCCGCGCCTCAGTATGGGATGTCACACGCGTCAATGTCTGGTTCATCGGCGTTTTGCTGGTGGTGCTGATGCTGGTCACCTACGTGCCGATCACCGGTATGGGCTTAGTCGAAGCGTTTTACCGCTGACGGCGCGGCCCGCCTGCGCCGCCAACCCAGCCAGCCTGACACGCCCCAGACGAGGACCACCAGCGTCGCCAGGCCGGCTGCAATCGGACGTTCCACGAAGGCGAGCAGGTTGCCGTCCGCCTTGATCATCGAGCGGATGAAGTGCTCTTCCAGCATGGTGCCCAGGAGCATCCCCAGAATGGCCGGTGCAATCGGAAACCCGTGGGTTTCCAGGAACCAGCCGATCAATCCCGCCGCCACCAGAATCCATAGATCAAAGGGCGAGTTGTTGATCGCAAAAGCGCCCACCACGCAGAACAGTAGAATCACCGGCATCA
>JALREG010000402.1 GCA_023253905.1 Burkholderiaceae bacterium | reverse complement strand
CAAGGAAGTGATCGAAGCGCTGCAGTACTGGGTGGACTTGGGCCGCAAGCACAAGGTGATGGCCTCCGGCGTGATCGAGTGGGGCACCACACCCAAGGACTTCTTCGAGAAGAAGACCGCCATGATGTGGACCACCACCGGCAATCTCACCAACGTGCGCAACAACGCCAAGTTTGATTTCGGGGTGGCCATGCTGCCCGCCAACAAGCGACTGGGCTCGCCCACCGGTGGCGGCAACTTCTACATCTTCAAGAAAAGCACCCCGGCCCAGCAGCAGGCCGCGCTCAAGTTCATGCGCTGGATCACCTCGCCCGAGCGCGCGGCCCAGTGGGGCATTGATACCGGCTATGTGGCGGTGCGGCCCGATGCGTTCGAGACGCCGGCGATGAAGCAGTATGTGGCCTCGTTCCCGCCTGCGGCGGTGGCGCGCGACCAGCTCCAGCATTCGGTTGCCGAACTGTCCACCCACGAGAACCAGCGCGTCACCAAGGCACTCAATGATGGTTTGCAGGCGGCCCTCACCGGGGCGAAAACGCCTGAGGTCGCGATGCGCGATGCGCAGCGCGAAGCCGAGCGGATTCTGCGTCCCTACCGTCGCTGATCCCACGGCCCGTGGCGGGCGACACGCCTGCCACGGGCATCATTCGTCACTTCAAGGTCTGCTCGATTGAAGCGCGTATCAGTCCATGTCAATGGCTGGCTGCTGCTTTTGCCAGCGGCGTGCCTGCTCGCGCTCTTCACCCACTATCCGGCGATTGCCACGCTGGGTCACAGTCTGATGTCGACGCCAAAGGCCAATCGGCCGTCGGTATTCGTGGGACTCGATAACTATCAGACCCTGATTGAAGACGCGGTGTTCTGGCGCGCGGTTGAAAACAACCTCTGGTACTGCCTGGGCACGATCCCGGTTTCGATCGCGCTCGCGCTCGTCATGGCGCTATGGGTCAACGGCAAAATCGCCGGCCGCGGCTGGCTGCGGCTCGCCTATTTCACGCCCACCGTCCTGCCGATGGTGGCGGTCGCCAACATCTGGCTGTTTTTTTACACGCCTCAGTACGGACTGCTTGAGCAGTTCACCTCGCTCTTTGGTCTGCCCAGCCACAATTGGCTGGGAAGCCCCTCCACCGCACTTGCCTGCGTCATTCTGGTCACCATCTGGAAGGAGTCGGGCTTTTTCATGATCTTTTATCTGGCTGCGCTGCAGCAGATTCCACCGGTCTATGCCGAAGCCGCGGCCATCGAGGGCGCAAGCCGCCTGACCTACCTCCGCCGCATCGTGTTCCCGCTTCTGATGCCTACGACCCTCTTTGTGCTCATCAACGCGGTCATCAACTCCTTCCGGCTGGTGGACCATATCGTGGTCATGACGCGAGGCGGGCCCGACAACGCCACCACGCTGCTGCTCTTCCATCTCTATGAGGTGGGATTCAAATTCTGGGACATGGGTTACGCAGCCGCCATCACCGCGGTGCTGCTCGCGGTGCTGGCACTCCTTGCGCTGATTCAGTTCGGGCTTCTCGAACGCCGTATTCACTATCGCTGAAGCCGCCCCGTCCGCCATGACACCGCACGCCCCCTCGCTCTCCGGTCGACAAACGCCCGCGGCGCCGCCCTTTTCCGGGGGAGGCGCGCTTGAATCGCTGGCCGCCTGGCTGCTCGCGATTCTGTGGGCCCTGCCACTGGTCTATGCGATATGGACCGCTTTTCATCCGGGTGAATATTCAACGCGCTTCGAGCTCGGTGCACCGCTCACGCTCGACAATTTTGCGGCCGCCTGGAGCGCCGCACCGTTTGCGCGCTATTTTCTGAACACCATCATGCTGGTCACCATGATCCTGGTTGCGCAGATGATCCTCGGTACGCTCGCGGCCTATGCGTTTGCGAGGTTCGCCTTCCGGGGGCGCGATCTGGCGTTCTTCCTGGTGCTGATTCAGCTCATGGTGATGCCCGACGTGCTGATCGTTGAAAACCACCGCACGCTCAGTCAGATGGGTCTGATTGATACCCTCACCGGCATCGGCCTGCCCTACATGGCATCCGCGTTTGGCATCTTTCTGCTCCGCCAGACGTTCAAAACCATCCCTGCCGAGCTTGATGAAGCGGCGCGGGTCGAGGGCGCAAGCGCACTCCAGGTGCTCCTGAAAGTGTATGTGCCGCTCGCCCGTCCCACGTACCTCGCCTATGGTCTGGTGTCAGTGAGCCACCACTGGAATAATTTTCTCTGGCCGCTGGTGGTCAGCAACTCGGTCGAGTCGCGCCCCATCACCGTTGGATTGCAGGTATTCACCGGCACCGACCAGGGCATCGATTGGTCGCTGATCTGCGCGGCCACATTGCTCGCCGTGGCGCCGCTTCTGATCGCGTTCCTGCTCTTTCAGCGGCAGTTCGTTCAATCATTCATGCGGGCGGGCATCCGCTAGCCCAAAAGCCAGACATGAAACTCATCACCTGGAATATCCAATGGTGCCGCGGCTGCGACGGGCAAGTCGACCCGGTACGCATCATCAATACCGCCCGCGGCCTCGCAGACTTCGATGTGTTGTGCCTTCAGGAGGTTTCGGACGGGTTCCCCGGACTGGCCGGCTCGGTTGGCGAGAATCAGTTCAGTCTGCTCGCGTCGCTGCTGCCGGGCTATCAGGCCGTGGAAGGCATCGCGGTCGACGTCCCTGGGGTGCGGGGTGCCCGGGCTCGGTTTGGCAATCTGCTCCTGTCGCGGCTACCGGTGCTGGGCGTCTGGCGACATCTGCTCGCCTGGCCGGCCGATTCTGATGCAGTCGGCATGCAGCGGGTGGCGATTGAGGCCGTGATTGAAACGTCTGGCGGACCGCTGCGGGTCATCACCACCCACCTCGAGTATTACTCGCTGCGGCAGCGTACCGCTCAGGTCGACCACCTGCGGGCCCTCCACCGCGAGGCCTGCGGCCATCAGAGATCGGAAGAGCACACGTCTGAACTCCAGTC
>JALREG010000382.1 GCA_023253905.1 Burkholderiaceae bacterium | reverse complement strand
AAGACGTCGATGAGTTTACCGCGACCCTGGTTCCGAACTCCCCGCTGGCGGTGGACGCTTCGACAGAGCGCGGTGCTCTTTGGAGGGTTTATTTCAACGACATACAAACTAACCAGATGGTGATGTTGAAGAGCCTGGTTCACGGCGTTAAACGCTATAACTGGGAGTCGGGTATGAACCCAGCGGATCGCTGGATACCTGGTTTCGATACGCCAGACGGCTTTATTCCCTACGAAGGCGGTAACGTTCGCTTCACCTTTCAGTTTGACGGCGATGCCCAGAACTACGCCTTCACCCTGAAATACCTCGACGACTACGCCGGCTCGGTCGACACCCTGGGCGCGATCGACCCCATGAAAGCCGGCATTAAAGGCTACATCGGCGACATCGGTGACACCGACTGGATTCGCACCAGCCTGGTCGCCGGCACCCACTATGAGTTCAACCTGCAGGGGCTCGGCGGCGGACAAGGGACACTCGCTGACCCCACGCTCACGCTCTTCGATTCCAAAGGTCGCAAGCTGGAAACCGGTGTGGACATCGTGCAGGACGTCGTGGGGGGCGACGACCGCATCGTGTTCAGACCCACGGTCACCGGTACCTACTATCTGGAGGCCAAGGACGCTTCGGGGCTCTACACCGGCTCGTGGATGCTGACCCAGGAAAGCCTGGACATGATCGCCGGCAACGTGAGCACCACGGCGCGTGCCGAGTGGTCGGCTGATCAGACCTTCTCCGTCACTAGCGAAGTCAATAAGCTCGGCGATCAGGACTGGTTCCGCGTCTGGCTGGACCAGGGCAAGACCTACGACTTTGGCGGCCGGGGTGCCAGTTTTGGCATGGGCAATACGCTGGCCGATCCGGTGCTCGCGCTCTATTCGGCCACAGGCAATCTGGTGGAGGTTGGCGAGAACACGGTTGGAAACGATGATCGCCTTGTTTTCCGCGCGGTGGACTCCGGCTGGTATTTCCTCGCTGTGGGCGCGTCGGGCAACAGCAGCAAGGGCACCTACACCGTCACCGGTTCTACGCTGAAAGATGACTACGGCAATACTTTTTCGTCTGCCGGCCTGATCGCCCCAGGCACGCCGGTAGCTGGCACCATTTCCTATAACGGCGACAGTGACTGGCTGAAAATCGGTCTTGCAGCGGGTCAGACCTACCTGATCGATCTGAAGGGCGACTTTTCCGATAGCGCGCTACTCGATCCGCTGCGGGACCCCGTACTCTGGATTCGGGATGCCTCGGGGCGGGTGATCCAGGTCGCCGACGATTTCGGCACCGGGCTCGACGCCCGCGCCTGGTTCACGCCAAAGACCACCGGCGTCTACTACCTGGAGGCCCGGAGTGCCTTCCGCTATGACGTCGGCGCATGGTCACTGTCCGTGAATCAGGCGCCGGCTGATGATTACGCGAGCAGCATTCGCACGATCACGTCGGGTGCCAGCCGGCAGGGCGTGGGTAACCTGGCACCAGACCCTGCGACGCTGTCTGCCTCGCGTACGGGCCAGATCGGCATGCCCGGCGATATGGATCTCTTCAACGCCACGCTCGAAGAGAATCTGGTTTACCGGATCGAGGTAGCTGGGTTTTCGGGGAAAAAGGGCACGCTCGCCGACCCCTATCTGCGCATCTTCGATAGCCGCGGGCGTCTGGTCGACTTTGATGATGACGGCGGGCCTGGCACTGATCCTGCGCTTTACTTCGTACCGAAGGTGTCGGGCGAGTATTTGTTCGAGGTATCGGCGCGCTCAGATCGCGGGATGGGCAGCTACGAAATCTCACTCGCCAAACGCAATCTTCCTCCCGACGAGGCGGGCGACAATGTCGCCACACAGGCCGACATCGCCCCCGGTGAGACGCGTGAGGCCACGCTCCTCACCCATGGTGATCAGGACTGGTTCCGGATCTCGCTGGAAGCAGGCAAGGATTACGTGTTCCGTGCACAGGGCGCGTCGAGCGGCAACGGCGAACTGCTCGATCCGGTACTGGAGATCCGCTCCGGTAACGGCACGCTGATCAGCTCGCATCAGGACAGCATGATTTCGCGCGATGCATTCACCGTGTATCGACCGCAGGCCTCGGGTACCTTCTTCCTGGTGGTGAAATCGGCGAGTCCTGATAGCGATACCGGGAGCTACCGACTGGTGGCACGGGCGCCCGATGATCACGGCGACACCTTGCAACGCGCCACGCCAATCGCGATCTCTGAAACACTCGCGGGCGGCATTCAATGGGCCTCCGGTTCATTTGGCGTGCGAGCGGCCGATTCGCTCGGTGAAGCCACCGATATGGATGTCGACTGGTTCCGATTCGATGCGGCGGCGGGCGAGATCGTCTCGCTGGTCGCCACGCCGGATGCTTCATCGGGTCTCAGCCGACTGATGATTGAAGTGGTGTCGGATCCACTTGAGAAGCGCACGTTAGCGCTTGGCGATGGCCTTGAAACATCGGATGGCTCGGCGGTTGCGACGCTTCGCGCAGCGCAGGGTGGAACGCTCTACGCACGCGTCGTTGACGGGGCGGGCGCAACGGGCGCCTACTCGATTCAATTGCGCCCCGGAGATGCCTCGGATGAAGATTCAGCGGGCACCGTAGCGTTACAGTTTGCGTCGAACGACACCGGCAACTTTGCGCTTGCCAATGCAAAAATCGGACTCCCCGGTGACCAAGACGCCTTCAGCTTCCAGGCGACCGCCGGGCACCGCTACCGAATCGAGACGCTTGCGATCCGAGATGGCGCACATGCGCCGCTCTCTGGCACTGATCTGGCTGTGACCTTCCAACCTGCCGGTCAGACCGAGCAGGCGGTCGATAACGTTGTGACCGCTCGCTCGCCATCGGCGTTCGGTGCGTCGCTGGTGGAAGCGAATGCCGCGGGTATTGTGCGCATGAAAGTGGCTGCGCCCGGTAATCTGGGCGTGCAGAATGGCGAGATTGCCAGTCTCCAGACCGGACAGTATCGGGTTCGGGTGACGGATCTCGGAGCGGGTGCGGACGACGACCGTCCCGACCGGGTTGCCGACTACGCTATCGACCGTGACGGCCTGCTGGCTGGCAACGGCGAACGGCGCGCGGTGATCGGCGAGGAAACCGATGCTGATCTGTTTGCGATCCAGCTGACCGCAGGCAGCGTGTACGACTTCCGCGTGTTGGGCTTTCAGGATGGGCTGGGTACCCTCGGTGAAGCCTCGCTTCAATTGCTCGATGCGCAGGGACGGCTTCTGAGCAGTGGCCGCTTCGATGCGGAAAGCGGGCGAACGGTACTTTCACTCGCGGTGTTCGATGGCGGATTGCACTACCTCCGTGTAGCGGGCGAGCCCGGTGTGCTGGGGAGTCTTGGCAGCTATCAGATCGAGTCGCGGCTGCGGGCGAGCGCCGCGCCGCCCGCAGACGACCTGCCCGGTGACAGTCAAACGCCAGCCATCGTCCGTCCGGGCAAGCCCGTGGCCGGTCGGGTTGGCCATGAAGACGACCTGGACTGGGTGTCAGCGACGCTGGGGGCTGGCAAAGCCTATGTGGTGGATCTGCTCGCCAACGGAAATGGTCCGGGTGGAACGCTTGCAAACGGATTCCTTCGCATGCTGGATGCGAACGGGAACGAAGTGAGTGCGGATGATGACTCGGGCGCCGGTCTGGATGCGCGCCTGATGGTGGCTGCGGGAGCGGGGGGTACGGTTTATTTTGAGGTGGCGAGTGCCGATGGCGGCACCGGAACCTGGACGCTTCGGCTGCGTGAGCTCTACAGTGGGACCGCCGACCCGATGCGCGAATCGCAGTGGTATCTGGATTCGCTGGGAATCGGCGAATTGCAGGGCGAGTACAGCGGCGCCGGCGTGCTGATCGGCATGATCGATGACGGGATTGACACCGTACACCCCGACCTCGAGCCTCGTATTGACTTCGCGAAATCCTGGGACTCGGTCGGGCGGGTACAGGATGGTCGTCACAAGCTACCCTTTGATTTTCACGGCACGCCGGTGGCCGGCATCATGGTCGCCGAGGCGAACAATGAGACGGGTGTGGTGGGTATCGCCTACGAGGCCGAGATCGCATCGAACCGGGTGAAATGGACCTGGCCGCAGATCACCAATGCGCTCAGCCGGCAGTATCAGTTCGATATTTCCAATAACAGTTGGGGAAGCATCGAACCCTTTTCGGACAACTTCAACAGCACCACCATGACCTTTGCCTATGAAGCCATCCGGCGGGCGGTGGAGGATGGTCGGGGTGGGCTAGGCACGGTGATGGTGTTTTCCGCTGGCAACAGCGCCAGCCAGGGCGCAAACACCAACAACAGCAACTTTGCGAATGCGCGCGAGGTGATCACCGTCGGCGCCGCGACTCAGTCGGGCTCGCCGGCATCGTTTTCCACACCGGGCGCCAGCGTGTTGGTTGCAGCATATGGCGAAGGGCTGCTCACCACCGACAGGCTGGCCGGGTTGGGATTGAATAAAGCGGGTAACTACACCGAGTTCACGGGTACATCGGCTGCCGCACCAGTAGTGTCAGGCGTAGCCGCGCTCATGCTGGAGGCGAATCCCGCACTCGGTTACCGAGACATCCAGCAGATTCTCGCGTTATCCGCGCGGCATCCAGAAGGCTCGTCCTGGAAGACCAATGGTGCAACGTCGCTCAATCTGGGCGGCCTCTCGTTTAACGATCAGATGGGATTCGGGCTGGTCGATGCGCATGCTGCCGTGCGACTGTCCCAGACCTGGACAGGTAGCGCCACAGCGGTCAATGAGATTGCGTCGAGCGCCCGCGCGTTCGGAATCAATCAGGCGATTCCAGACGACGGTACGGTCTGGCGGAAGACCTTCACCCTGTCGGGTGACCTCACCGTGGAGCATGTGGAGCTGGGCGTGGATCTTCGACATGCCCGAATGGGTGATGTGATCATTGAAATCGCATCGCCTTCGGGAACGGTGTCACGGCTGCTCGACCGGGTGTCGGTGAATGCGGAGCAGCCCTTCGGCCTGAGCGGTGCCGACAGCCCTGTCCCCACCCATCTGCTCTGGGACTTTTCCAGCGTCCAGTTTTTGGGCGAGAAGGTGGCAGGCGACTGGACGGTGAGCATCCAGGATGTACGAGCCGAAGCGGTCGGGTCGATCAAGAGCCTTTCGCTCCGCGCTTACGGCGCGCGCGACACGGACAACGACACCTATGTGTTCACTGATGAAGGGTTCGTCGACCCCCAGCGTATCCGCCCAGCACTCGAGGATGAGTCGGGCATTGATACGCTCAATGCCGCCGCGGTACGCACTGAGCTCTTCATCAATCTGCCGGGGCGTACGCTCTCTTCTGCGGGAAGCACGTTTCAACTCGCAGAGTGGACCCTGATTGAAAATGCAGTCGGTGGTGATGCCTCGGACCGACTGGACGGTAACGAACTTGCTAACCGTCTGCTCGGGCAATCTGGTGACGACACGCTGGAGGGGGGCGCGGGTAACGATACGATCGACGGCGGCCCTGGCCGTGACACGGTGGTCTATGCCGGAGCGCGGGCCGGCTTCAATCTGGTGTTCGATGCGTTCAACAAGACAGTCAGCGTGCTCGATGCAAACCCCGCTGATGGCGATCTCGGTGCCGATTCACTGAAGGGTATCGAAAGGATTGTGTTCAGCGATCAGGAGTGGTCGCTTGGCAAACAGCTCGGCAACCGCGCGCCGGTCATGAACGCCAAGGTTTTCGATCAGCCGGTCAAGGTGGGGCAGGGGATGGCGATACAGTTCGAGCTGCCGCCGGACCTCTTGTTTGATCCCGACCATGTGAGCGAGGGTGCTGAGGCGCCTCAACCACCCGGTGTATCGGGCGACGCGCCGGTGCGCGCGGGCGCGCAGGCGGGAAGCGTCGCGGTCTCGCTCGACTTCATCAAACCGTTTACCGCCGGTACAGAATCGGTACTTGCAGAGTTCGAGTTCACGCTGGCGAACGGTGTCACGACGCTTCCGGTAGACATTGAGTCAGTGCGAATCGACGGACAAAGTGTGTCCGCGAGTCGCTACAGCATCGCGCTACCAGGCGGGAACGGATCGGCACAATTGCAGCAGGTGACCGACGGCGTGATCGATTTGAGCGTGAAGTCATTGAAGGGTCAGAAGCTCGTGCTCGAGTTGCGTGTTGATGCGAATGCGGCAGGCGCGGCAGATGGCATTGACGCGATCGATCTGGTCGTGCGTGTGCCCGAAACATCGGTAGTGAACGACGCCACACGCGTCGACCTTGTCTCAAGCGGGCAGGGCATTGCGAACGCACTCAAACAGCGTAACGCGAGCGTAGGTGAGCTGTCAGTGGAGGCCACCAGCGCCTCTGGGGGCGAATTACCGTCGTGGCTCAGCTTCGATCCGAAAACCAGGCAGCTGAGTGGTACACCGCCGGATGACCTCAAGGGGAGGGTGAAGCTGCTGATCACGGCCATCGATGAATTTGGCGACAAGGCACAGGACGAACTCACGCTTCAAATCGGAGACAATCAGGCCCCAACGGTGGAAGCTTCAAGAACGCTCACGTTGAATGAAGACGCTGCGCTCGCGGCGATCAATATTCCGGTTCCAGTTGATCCCGAGGGCACGGCGGTTCGCATCGAGGTACTTGATGTTCCCACCTCAGGCTCGGTGTTGAGGCCGGGCGGTGCGAAGCTTGCCGTGGGCACAGTGTTTGATGCGGCTGAGATCGACGAATTACTGTTTACCGCAGACCGGGATGCCTCGGGGGTTGCGGGCAGTTTTCGGTATCGCGCGACCGATGCCGAAGGCGTGGTGGCCGAGTCGGCTGTTCAGGTGTTCCTCACGCCCGTGAACGACCCGCCGCGGTTCGGGCCGGATGGGTCGCTTGCCATTCGCTACCCTGAGCAGTCATCTGTCGCGCTGGACGTTGCTTTGCCGTCTGATCCGGAATCCACGCTTAGCGAGGTCCGCGTCAGTGAGGTGCCGGGCGTTGGGCGTGTCGAGCTGAACGGTGTAGCGGTTACGGTCGGGCAGGTGCTTCCGTTGGCAGATCTGGCCAAACTGCGCTTCGCAATCGCCGAAAATGTGAACGGCCCTGTGGGCAAGCTGCAGATCACCGCTACCGATCCGGAAGGCGCCAGCGCCCGCTGGGCCCTGGCGCTATCGGTCCAGGGGCAGTCCTATTCGTCAAACGGCACCGCGGGTCCCGATTCCATTTACGGCAGCGCAGGCGACGATGCGTTATACGGGCTTGGAGGGAATGATCTGCTGGTGGGTAACCCCGGTCATGACCGGCTGATCGGCGGAGCGGGTGACGACACACTGATCGGTGGCTCAGGTAATGATCTGCTGGATGGCAGCAGCGGCAGCGATCTGCTCGATGGCGGCAGCGGCGCTGACACGATGGCTGGTGGCCCTGGTAACGACAGCTATGTGGTCGACTCCGCGCTCGATCTGGTCATTGAAGCGCTGACCCGTGGTGCGGGCGGTATGGACGGCGTTGAAACCTCGGTATCAATGACCGCGCCCGCCAATGTTGAGAACCTGACCGCGGCGCGTGAGGGCGCGATTTCGCTCGCGGGAAATACCCTCGCCAATGTGCTTGCGGGTAATGACCAGCCGAATTCGCTTTCGGGCAGCGAGGGCGCCGATACGCTGATCGGGTTCGGGGCCGATGACACGCTGGATGGTGGCAAAGGCGTGGACCGCATGGCGGGCGGCGCGGGCAATGACCTGTACCGCGTGGACAGCCGCAGCGATCTGGTCATCGAGGTAAGTGCCGAGGGAATCGATACCGTTGAGGCCTCGGGCAGTTACACGCTGCCAGCGCATGTAGAACATCTGGTGCTGATGGATGGTGGCGACTGGTCTGGTGGAGGCAATTCGCTCGCGAACCGGATCGTCGGCAACAGCGCAGCCAATCTGCTCTCGGGAGGGACAGGGGCCGATACGCTTGAAGGGGGCGCTGGCAACGATATCTACGTGCTGACGGATGCGCTGGACACCCTGATCGATACCGCCGGGGTTGATACGGTAAGAACTGCGTTTTCTTATACCTTGCCCGAGTTCATCGAGCGGGGGGAACTGCTGGGTATTCAGCCCGTGGCGCTTACTGGCCATGCCGGCAACAACACCCTGATCGGAAATCCCTCCGACAACATCCTCGAGGGAGGAGATGGCGTGGATACGCTCACTGGGGGGGCTGGTGGTGATGGCTTCGTGATTGCACGCAACGTCACGGGTGGGGCGCCCGATCGGATCACCGATTTCGAACCTGGCGTTGATCTGGTGATGGTCGATCTTGCGTCGTTCGGTATCGATCCGGTGGCCCTGAAGCTCGGCTCTTCCGGATCGCTGGGCGGCGACTCGTTCGTTCGTGGGGTGGGTGCGCGGGCGCTTGATCTGGATGACTATTTTCTCTTTGATACGGCCTCGCAGGCCCTGCTGCTCGATCGCGATGGCTCGGGCGCGCAGACACCGGTTCCGGTCGTGTTCATCAACGGGGCGGATCTGGGTCAGCTGTCGGCCGGTGATGTGTATCTGATCGTCTGAGGCCTGCCGTGACACTTCTACGGATCGCCGCGCCGCCCCTGGCTGAACTTGCCAGTGGTCTGTCGGTGCTCGTCCATCTCGAACCACTCGGATTCGATCTGTCTGGCAGTGGCGTCCACGTGCGCGCTACGTTTGCGGATGAGGGACGGGTGCGCGAGGGCGTCTGGTTCTATCGCATACGGGATGAGGTCTGGGAGCGTTCGGTCAATTCGCTGCTGTCGTCCGCCCTGGACGGGCGCTCGGTCGATGTGTTGGAAATCGCGCCGTCATCCCGGGCGGGCGCTGTCGAACGAATTGTCCGCTACCGCGAGGCGATATCGGGCGGAATGCCAGTCGCCGAGGTCTCCGACAGAATCGCGGTCCTGAGGGGTTCGGAGGTGATTGAGGTCGATCTGGTCGCGTCGATCACGGGCGAGCAGCCGAATGCGCCCATCGATCGCGTGCTGACGAGTGCCGACGGACGCTTCGTAGCCGTTCAGACCCTGGCGAGTAATCTGGCGGTGGCGGGTGATATCGATTCGAACGCCTGCGCCGATATTTATCTGATCGATCGCGAGCGTTCGGTCATCAGTCGGGTCACGCTACAGAACGGACTTGAGATTGCGGCAGATGCCACGCTGGAAGATGTTCGCTTGGGTGCTGACGGCGTGTTGTCGGTGGCGTTCACCACGCTTGATGGTGGCCTGTCGGTCTCTGATCGGAATGAGCTGACCGATGTATTCGTCTGGCGATTGCCGGCGGCAGCATCATCGTTGCCCGGGCCTGCGACGCTGCAACTCGCGAGCCTTGCGACAGGACAGGCGCAGGGTGGGTCTGCAGCCTTGCTTGCCTCGCGAGGCACGATCTTTCAGTCCGATAGTGCTTCGTTCTCCGCCTCG
>JALREG010000359.1 GCA_023253905.1 Burkholderiaceae bacterium | reverse complement strand
CTGCCCTTTGATGGTGAGTTGACCGCGGGCCTGGAACTGGCCGGCGCCCGCGGGAGTCAGATCCTTGAGCACGAAGGTGGCGCTGGGATGGGCTGCGACATTGAACCAGGACTTGCCAACCGCTTCCTGGTCGGCCTCCTTTGATCCCGTGTCAATACTCGAGAGGTCGATGGTGATCGCGCCCTTCGCCTCGGTGGGCTTGTCGGTGTCCACGCCGACCTGCGCCGAAAATTTCCTGAAGCGACCGTCAGCAGTCACCCCCATCTGCTTGAACTTGAAGGTGATGCTGCTTTTCTCAAGGACCACGGCCTGATAGGTGGCGGCCTGCACGCTGCCGAATAGCCCGACACAGGCAATAAACGAGGTGATCAGCTTTTTCATATTGGCGCAATTAAAAAAGGAGGGTGATTAACGGATGCGACGCAGGGTACCGTCCTTCAGGACAAAGTGATGCCAGAGTGCGGCGGCGATGTGACCGGCCAACGTCAGCATCAGGACGATCGTGAATGCTTTGTGTACGGCTTGAAGAAGGTCCCCCATGTCGCGGTCGCGGCCGATCAGATCAGGAATGGGAACCACGCCAAACCACACGGTCTGAAAGCCCTTGGCAGAACTCATCAACCATCCGCTCAAAGGAATCACGATCATCAGGCCGTAGAGCAGGGCGTGTCCGGCATACGCCAGGCGCTTCATGCGCGGCGAGAGCGTGTCGGGCGGAGGAGGTGGACGGTGCGTGACCCGCCAAGCCAGCCGCAGCCAGACCAAAACAAAAATGGTCACCCCTATCCACTTGTGCCAGGAGTAGAGCTGTAGTTTTTGTGGCGACAGGGGCAGATCATGCATGTATAGACCCAGCGTCAGGGCGCCCAGGATCAGGACCGCCATCAGCCAGTGAAACCCCTTGGCGACGGGCGTGTAGGTGGTGTTCATGATACGTCTCAGTAAAGGGATCGCAGCCCATCGCTATCGCATGATCACTGAATCCGCGATAAAGGCGTCAGGCAGCGTATCGAGGCCCTGCCGTATCCAGCGTGTTCAAGCGTCGCGTTCGCCCCGTGACGGCCAGCAGCCGACTACCGGATCGCGAACAGTCGCAGATCGAACCCCCTGGAGATCATCCTCATCGAATGTAACTGTACAGATTGAATACGATCAGAAAAACAGTTTAATCAAAAACTGTTTGTTGCATAATTCGCAACAATGGACAAGCTCGATTCAATGCAGACCTTTATGCGCGTTGCTGAAGCGGGTAGCTTCATCACGGTAGCCAATCACCTTCAGGTCGCGCGATCGGTGGTCACCCGTCAGATCGCCGCGCTGGAAGCGCATCTGCGTGTCAAGCTGATCACGCGCAGCACCCGCCGGCTCACGCTCACCGCGGCCGGCGCGGCCTACTTCGAAAAGTGCCGCGTCATCCTCAACATGGTGGACGCCGCCGAGTCCAGCCTTGCAGAAGAAAACACCGTTCCAAGCGGACGGATCCGCCTGGGGCTGCCCTTGAGTTTCGGTCTTCAGGGGTTGATGCCTGTTTTGCTCGGCTTCGCGCAGGAGCAACCCCATATCGAACTCATCCTGCACCTATCCGACCAACGCGTGGATCTCATCGAAGAGGGTCTCGACCTCACCATCCGAATCACCCCCGAGCTTCAGTCGGGCGACATCGTTCGTAAGCTCGGGGAATGCAGGCCGCTTACCTTCGCCTCACCCGCTTATCTACGGCAGCACGGCGAGCCTCGCCATCCATCGGAACTCAAAAATCACGAGTGCCTGATCTACGCCCACGATACAGCGGCCAGCACCTGGATTTATCGCGAGCGAGACCATGCACTGCGAATACCCGTACGAGGACGACTGGTCGCCAACAACGGCGTCGTACTCACCGAGGCCGCCGCGCGTGGAATGGGCATCGCGCGTCAGCCCGACTTCATCGCAGAGCCCTATCTCGCCAAGCGCAAGGTCAAGGTCATCCTCAAGGCGTTCGAGGAAGAGGCCCTGGGTATCTATGCGGTGCTACCAGGTAATCGATACGTGCCGCACCGGGTGCGCGTATTGATTGACTATCTGACAGAGGCCCTTTGACGCGCCACTACCAGACCGCACCGCGGCGTACCTTGTAGCCCCGCTACAGGTAACGGGGAAGGTAACGGGGACACCCGACCAGCCCTTCATCGCCCCTCGTTTTGTCAAGGCATTCTGGTCCTGCTCGAGGCGCAAACGATCATCGCCGTAGCGATTGGGTCCATCAATCAGCCTAAATCTACTGCCGCTCAATCCCGCGCGATTCGATGACTTTTGCCCAGCGCCCCATCTCGCGCTGCACCAGTTGGCGCATCTCGTCTGGCGTAGAGGGCGACGGTTGACCGGCGAGGGTGTCCAGCAATTTCAGCACGTCGGGTGATTTCAGGAATTCCCGAACCAGGGCATTCAACCTTGCCACCGCCGCAGGCGGCGTCCCCGCGGTCGTTGCCAGGCCAGCCCAGGATGCGAACTCGACATTGGGGACGATCGCCGTGATGGACGGCACATCGGGCAGGAAGGGCGAGCGCTCTCGCGTCGTCACGGCGAGCGCGCGCGTCTTACCCGCTTTCACCTGCGGGTAGGCGCTGGTGAGTGTGTCGATCATCATGTCGACTCGGCCCGCCAGCATTTCGGTCAGCGCCATCGGCTGGCTCTTGAAGGGCACATGCAGAAACTCAACGCCCGACTCCACCCCGATCCACTCGCCGATCAGGTGCTGACCGCTTCCAACGCCGACCGAGGCAAAACTCACCTCTCCGGCTCGGGTTCGGGCTTTCGCCAGAAGTTCATCCAGGGTGCGGTAGGGCGATGCAGTGCTCACAACCAGCGCGACCGGGTAGGAGACGACGGTAGAAACGAACGAGAAATCGCGCAACGCGTCGTGCGGCAGGGACTTGCGCATTGAGCCGGTGACCGGATGCGCGCCTGTGAGCAGAATCAGCGTGTGTCCATCAGCGGGCGCCTTGGCGACGATGTCCGCCGCGATCGCGCCTGCAGCACCGGTCTTCAGGTCGGGCACAACCGGCTGCCCCAGCTTCTCTGCGAGAAAATTGGCGAGCGTCCGGGACAGAAGGTCGGTACTACCACCGGGGCCGAAACCGACGATGAACCGAAGCGCCCGGTTAGGATAGGTTTCTGGAGCCTGAGCCGCTGCGACCGTGGCGGCGCATGCAACAGACAGTCCGAAGACCGCGCGGAACAAAAAGTTTTGAATCACGATCATCCGTGTCTCCCACGGTTTTTATGGACGGATAGTACTCGCCGATGTCGAGACCAGAGCCCGCGTTTCCAGAAATGAAATAAGGAACCGATATGTCTACTCCCTCCAACTCTCCCGTGATGAACGCCGACAAATTTCTGAAGAAGATTTTCTATGTCGTATTCACCCGTCCCGTCGCTCCGTGGGAGGAGATCGCGAAGGTGATCCCCGAGCATCTGGCCTATCAGGTTGACCTCGAGCGACGCGGCATCATGTTCGGCGCCGGGCCACTGAGTGCCGAGTCCGCTGAGCCCCGCGGTCGCGGGATGGTCATCATCAGGGCTTCATCATTTGAAGAAGCAAAGGCCATTGCCGACGCCGACCCGATGCATAAGACCGGCGTACGCGCCTACAACATTGATCGCTGGACGATGAACGAGGGGTCGGTGACCGTGAGGATCACCTATTCCGACCAGCGCATGGTGCTCGAATAACACCGCACCCACCACAGGGAAGGCGAGTGCCGCCTCTCGCTGAAAACCGTTCCCTAACCTGCCTCGAGCACCCTTCTGGGAATCAGCATCCGATCGGCAATCTGCCTGACGGTCGCATCCGCGTGCGCGAGCCCTGCGGCGCGCAGGTCGTGCAGCAACGCCCCAGCCACTGTTTTCCGATAGAACCATTGTTCAAGCTCAGATGACGGAAGCGGCGAGGGCTGGGCCGAAGCAGCCTCCTCGTAATAGGTACGAAGATCGTCGATCGCGAGCTTGAGCGCCAGCCATTCGGCTGCAGTGATGGAGGCTGCCTCGGACCGCTCCACAAGCACCTCAGCCAAGGCCTGCGGTGACTTGCCGCTCAATCCGAAGACGCTTGCGCCTCGACGCTGGGCGGCGAGCGCCTGCCAGGGGGCAAGCTGCGCGATTTCAGATTGCAGCAGCGCGGCGCGCGCAGAATCGGGTACTGCTGCGGGCGTATTAAAGAACACAGGACAGGCTTCACCCTCTGATTCAGCGGCATGCGCCACCAAGTCTGCGGGCGCATCCTCGGGAAAGTCTTCAAGCACCGGCCCCGACTCACGCTCAAAGAGTGCCAGTAGCGCCCTCAGCACCCGGCGCTGAAACGCCGGGTCGTGCGCTACCCCCATTGGCCTGCCCAACGGAAATGGCACCCACAGTGCGCGCGGTGGGCGCATCACCTCAGTATGTTCGCGAACCAGACTGATCGACGCGGTAGCAATCCCTTCGGATTCCAGATAGTGACCGATGGCGCTCACGGCGCACGTGCAATTCGGTCAGACCGGCATCAGAACGGCTGCATCGACCCCATCACGACGCAGAAGCCCAGCGATCTCGCGGGCCTTCGATTCAAACCGCGTGGGCGGAAACGGTGCCCCCATGAAGGAGTAATGAAAGTCGGCCACAGCGCCGATCACGCCCTCCGCGGCCAGCTCTCGCAGCCGGGACACGGGAAACACCACATCCGGGTCGCGTCGAAACCCACTTCGATCGAAGCTCACAGAGAGATGACTCATCATGAGCGTTGCTGGGTTCACATCGCCCGGAATCACCCGATAACCGGTGGCGCCCTCACCCGGCGCGAACGCGGGATCGCTGCCCACGTGCAAGCCCGCAGTGCTGATGATCGCCACGCGACGCCGGGAAAGCGGCCGTGCGTCTGCCCACGCCTTGGGCTCCAGTCGCGGCGCCTGCTCGCACAGCTTGAGCAGATGAGTGCGCTCATGTTCGGTCAGATCGGATAGTCGTGCCACGCATGCCTCCTGAATCAGGGCCGTTGTCAGCTGACCCGAGCATACACCGCCCTGCCGAGCAGACCGGCGGGCGCAGACCACGCATAAGTCTGCGACTATTGAGTCAATTATAACTATCAATTTCCATAATCGATATACGAAACCTATCATCCATTCCGTGCCGTGATCTACCACGAACACATCGCAAAAAAAGCTGTCTCTTCTCCTCACATACAAGGAAAAAAATCATGTCCCTCATCAACACCCGCGTTCAGCCCTTCAAA
>JALREG010000317.1 GCA_023253905.1 Burkholderiaceae bacterium | reverse complement strand
GATCTTTCGGGGGGTAGAGGGTCAGACCGACCTGCTTTCACAGGTGGATTGGCGGAAAGGGTGGGATTCGAACCCACGGTACGGGAGACCCGTACACCGGATTTCGAGTCCGGCGCATTCGACCACTCTGCCACCTTTCCTGAACCTACGGCTATCCCGTTGCGCCTGCTGCCCCAAAACCGGCTGCAAGCGTCTTTCGCTACGGGAAAGAAGTCGAATCGGTAATTATACCGCAGGCCCGATTGTCGTCAGCCCGCCCATGTAGGGAACGAGCGCATCGGGCACCCGAACAGAGCCATCGGCCTGCTGGTAATTCTCGAGCACTGCGACCAAGGTGCGGCCCACCGCAAGACCCGATCCGTTTAGGGTATGCACGAGCTCGGTCTTGCCTTGTGCGTTTCTGACCCGAGTCTGCATGCGGCGCGCCTGAAATGCTTCACAGTTCGAGCACGAGGAAATTTCGCGGTAGGTGCCCTGCGCAGGCAACCAGACCTCCAGGTCGTAGGTCTTCGAGGCGCCAAACCCCATGTCTCCAGTGCAGAGTAGCACGACGCGATAGGGCAACTTCAGCCTACGAAGAATGGCCTCGGCATGCCCCACCATCTGCTCGAGCGCTTCGTAGGACTGCTCCGCAGTGGTGATCTGTACCATCTCGACCTTGTCGAACTGGTGCTGACGGATCATGCCGCGGGTGTCCCGGCCATAGGAACCCGCCTCCGAACGGAAGCATGGCGTGTGCGCAGTGAAGCGCATGGGCAGGCTGCTCGCTGGGACGATGTCACCACGCACAAGATTGGTCAGCGAAACCTCCGAGGTGGGGATCAGATAAAGCGACTCGCCCTCGCCTTCCTGGCCGCCCTTCTTCGCCGCAAACAGGTCTTGCTCGAATTTTGGTAACTGTCCTGTGCCGGTAAGCGTGTCGCGGTTCACCACGTATGGGGTGTAGCACTCGGTGTAACCATGCTCACCGGTTTGGATGTCAAGCATCAGTTGCGAAAGCGCACGATGCATGCGCGCGATGGCACCACGCATCACAGCGAAACGCGCACCCGACAGCTTTGTGCCACTTGCGAAATCAAGTCCTAGCGGCTCGCCCACATCGACATGATCTCGCGGTGTGAAGCCAAGCGCCTGGGGCTCGGTTCCCTGGGGACTCCAGCGCCTGACTTCAACGTTGCCACCGGCGTCGGCGCCAACCGGTACCGACTCATGCGGCAGATTTGGTACGGTGAGCAGCCAGTCATGCACGCGAGCTTGCACTGCGTCGTTTTCTGCGCTGACCGCCGCCAAGTCATCGGCAAGGGTGTTGACTTCGCTCATCAGCGCCGAGGCGTCTTCCCCGCTCTTTCGCGCCTGACCGATTGCTTTGGAGAGCGCATTCCGTTGAGCCTGGAGGGATTCAGTTCGCACCTGAAGCGCCTTGCGCTCGACCTCAAGCGTGCGAAAAGCATCAACGTCGAGCGCGTAGCCGCGAGCGGCCAGTCGCTGCGCGACGGCATCAAGGTCCTTGCGAAGAAGCGCAATATCGAGCATAAGGGTTCCGTGTGCGGCTGGATGAAAAAGCAGTCGATTTTATCAGCGTGAGTGGTGCGATCAGCGGCCGCCCGCCTCGCGATCAAGCTGGCGCAACCGCTCGAGCTTTTCCGCAATACGGATCTCGAGCCCCCGGGGGACAGGCTTATACCAACGCGGCTCCGCCATACCCTCAGGCAGATAGGTTTCGCCAGCAGCGTAAGCGTCTGGCTCGTCATGCGCATAGCGATAACGCCGTCCGTAACCCAGTTGCTTCATAAGCCGGGTGGGTGCATTTCGAAGGTGTTCAGGAACGGGCTGCGAAGCATCGCGGCGGACATGGGCCAGCGCTGCGTTCCAGGCCTCATAGACCGCATTGGACTTTGGCGCGGACGCGAGAAATACCAAGGCCTGCGCCAGCGCGAGCTCGCCCTCGGGAGAGCCCAGCCGCTCGTAGGTGTCCGCAGCATCGAGCGCAAGCCCGAGCGCGCGCGGGTCGGCGTTGCCAATGTCTTCTGAGGCCATCCGGATAATTCGCCGGGCGAGATATCGTGGATCGGCTCCACCGTCGATCATGCGTGCAAACCAGTAGAGCGCAGCATCGGGGTGCGAACCCCGAACCGATTTGTGGAGCGCACTGATCTGGTCGTAAAACGCATCACCCCCCTTATCGAAACGCCGCAGGTTTTGCGACATTGCCGATTCGAGCACCTCGCCATCGACGCTCTGCAGACGCTGGGCAAGCGCCGCATCAGCCACGATTTCAATCGCATTCAAAAGCCGCCGGGCATCTCCGTCGGCCCAACCGATCAGGCGCTCTCGCGCCACGGCATCAAAACTCGGAGCGCCATCACCCAGCCCACTCAGGGCACGATCAAAAAGCTGATCCATCTCCGAATCGATGAGGGCCTTCAGCACATAAACACGGGCGCGCGACAACAGCGCACCATTTACTTCGAATGAAGGGTTCTCGGTGGTTGCGCCGATGAAGGTGAAGAGCCCGCTTTCCACATGCGGCAGAAATGCATCCTGCTGAGCCTTGTTGAAGCGATGAACTTCGTCAACAAACACGATGGTGCGAAGCCCGCGCCCCTGCGCGATACGTGCCTCTTCAACAGCTTCCCGAATATCCTTGACGCCAGCCAGCACCGCCGACAACGAGATGAAATGCGATTCAAACGCACTCGCCATGAGTCGAGCGAGCGTGGTCTTACCCACACCCGGCGGCCCCCAAAAAATCATGGAGTGGGGCTTACCCGACTCGAAGGCCACCCTGAGGGGCTTACCCACCCCCAGCAGATGCGACTGACCGATCACATCGTCGAGCGCAATGGGGCGCAGCCGCTCGGAAAGCGGCGCAGATTGCTCCTGCGGGAAATCTGCCTGCTCAGGCACCAGGTCACACCGCTCAGGCACGCCCGGCAGCGGCGCGCTCAACCGAATGGCGAGCCAGCATGTTGGCGCAGACGATCATAAGCACATAGGCCATGGCAACCCCAATCCAGATACCGGCTGGCCAGCGTGCGTCCATCATGAATCCAAACAGCGCGGGCGCGAGCGCGACGCCCACATCGAGCCCTGAATACACAATGCCGTAGATCCGCCCGGTGGCGCCCGGCGGCGCAGCGCGCTTGACCAGCAGGTCGCGCGCGGGCGTGCCCACTCCTGCCGCAAAGCCCATCATTCCGAACAATACCGACGACATCCAGATCGGCGTAGTGAGATATCCGATTGCAAGCGCAACGGACAAGGCCACGATGAGCGATAGGCTCACTATGCGCTCGGCATAGCGAACATCTCCCATGGTGTAGCCGCCCACCAGCGCGCCCACTGCGCTGCCAACCATGTAGACACTCACCAGCAACGCCACCTGCGCAGCCGGAAGCTGGTGAAGCTGTGCGGCCGACTCGGGGCCGAAGGTCTGCACCCCGCCAATGGCGAAGGCAGTCCCAAAAAAATAAACGAAGCTGATCCAGAGCCCCGGGAGCTTCATGAACCCCAGGGTGGATTGGCTGACATCGGTGGCGCCGCCATTCGCCCCTGTCAAAGGCTTTTCCCTTCGGATAGGAGATACACGAAGTTCCTCACGCGCCCACCAGACAAGCCCCAGAATCGCAAGGCAGATCACCCCGGCAGTCAGCATGCCCACCCGCCAGCCCGCAACGCTTGAAACACCAACCAGCACGAGCGGCGCGACCGCCCAACCCAGACTCCCCGCCACGCCGTGCACGGCATAGGAACGCGGCAGGCGCTTGCCCTCGATACGCGCATTCAATATGCAGTAGTCAACCGGATGGAAAGGTGCATTGGCAGCCCCTGCAATAGCGCAGCCCAGCATCAACATCCAGTAGCTGTTGGCACTGGCGATCACCACCGTGCTGAATGCGAACAGGCCGATCGATGAAAGCAGCACCGGAAGCGGCCCGAAGCGGTCGACGGCAAAGCCCGACGCTGCCTGTACAAACCCCGACACCACGAAGAACACCGTCATCAACAAACCGAGTTCCGAATAGCTGAGCGAAAACTCGCTCATCAGAAGCGGGAATACAGGGGGCACGATCAGGTGCATGAAGTGCGAGAGCGCATGCGCAATCGAGACCACCGCCACCACACGGGTCTGCTGGGGCGTGCTGAGCGGCGGATCGGAGTATTCCAACACAGCAGCGGAAGATTGAGTGGCCATCTGGCCCCCTTCGAATCGAGAACGGCGAGAAGTCGAGAACAGCGAGGATCGTTTATTAGTGCGGTGCGACTGCCAGCCCGCTGCGCGAAGCCGCCTACTGGCGAATCACGTCGGCGCCTGCCGGAACGCGAAAACCGAATAGTGTCGCATCGATCGAAGAATTGCGCTCAAGCATCCTGAAACTGAACCGAGATGTTCGGCCAAAGGAGTCCACCACGTCCATCGCTTCGGGGATCCCGGCCTTCAGCCCGATCACGATCCGCTCCACCCCCGCCTCGCGGCTGCGAGGCTGCGCCTCGAGCCACACAAGGCCTTCATGCTCGCCAGCCTCGCTGAAATTGAAGTCGCGATCAATCGCGTCATTGCCGAACAGAATTGCAGCGGGGGTAGATGCGATTGCATCGCCTAGTTTTCTGATCGTTACCTGATTAAGGTCGCGATCATAAAAATGAAGTTGTTCACCGTCGGCCACCAGCAGTTGTTCATACGGTTTCTTCACATCCCAGCGAAACCGGCCAGGTCGGGTGAACGCAAAACTGCCTTCTGTCGTTTCAATAACCCGGCCGCTTGCGTGCAGCACCTGCTGGCGGAAGTTGCCGCGTGCGCTACGCGTGTTTTTCAAAAAGGACTGAAACTCGGCGTAGGCCGTAGTACTTGCCGCAACAGGCCGCATTCCAGCGAATATCGCCATGAGGAACAAGGCCCGGCGTCGGGGCCACGCGCATCCGACACTCATGCCGGATTCAATCGTCGGCTCGGGACGGCACCAGAATGTCTCGGTTACCGTTGGTGGCCATGGCCGAAACCAGGCCCGATTTTTCCATTTGCTCGAGCAGTCGAGCCGAGCGGTTGTAGCCGATCCTGAGGTGACGCTGAACGAGGGAAATTGACGCACGACGATGCTTGATCACTACCGCTACCGCCTGGTCATACATGGGATCAAGTTCGCCCTCAACACCGGCTTCCGATAGGGTTTGAGACAGGCCGCCGAAACCCACAGCACTGCCCGCATCAACCTCTTCCGGCACGCCACCTTCGAGCAGGCCTTCGACATAATCGGGTTCGGCAACACTGCGCCAGTGCTCGACCACCTTATGCACTTCCTCGTCGGCAACATAAGCACCATGAATACGCACGGGAACCCCGGTGCCAGGGGGCATATAGAGCATATCGCCCTGCCCCAGCAGCGACTCCGCGCCCATTTGGTCGAGGATGGTGCGCGAATCGATTTTCGAAGATACCTGGAACGCGATTCTGGTAGGGATGTTGGCTTTGATCAGACCCGTGATGACGTCCACTGATGGGCGCTGCGTGGCGAGAATAAGGTGGATACCCGCAGCACGCGCCTTTTGCGCGAGCCTTGCAATAAGTTCTTCGACTTTCTTACCGACCACCATCATCAGATCGGCTAATTCGTCAATCACCACAACGATTTGCGGCAGGCGGCCCAGCGGCTCGGGCGAATCGGGCGTAAGCGAAAACGGGTTGGGAATTGGTTCCTCGCGTTTTTCAGACTCGACGATACGCGCGTTATAACCCGAAAGGTTTCTAACACCGAGTTTACTCATCAGCCGATACCGGCGCTCCATTTCCGCCACGCACCAATTGAGCGCATTACCAGCCTGCCGCATGTCAGTGACCACAGGCGCAAGCAGATGCGGAATGCCTTCATAGACACTCATTTCGAGCATCTTGGGATCGATCATGATCAGGCGAACCTGGGACGGGTCGGCCTTGTAAAGCAACGACAGAATCATTGCATTAATGCCGACCGACTTCCCGGAGCCGGTCGTGCCCGCAACCAGCAAATGCGGCATTTTCGCCAGATCGGCGACCATCGGATTACCGGCAATATCCTTCCCTAGCGCAAGCGTGAGTGCCGACGAATTCGCTGCATAAACCTGCGAGCCCAGAATTTCCGACAGGCGCACACCCTGTCGGCGTGGGTTGGGCAACTCCAGGCCCATCAGGTTCTTACCGGGAATGGTTTCAACCACTCGGAGCGAGGTGAGCGATAACGCGCGCGCCAGATCCTTGGACAAATTCACCACCTGGCTGCCCTTGACGCCGGTGGCAGGTTCGATTTCGTATCGGGTAATGACCGGACCCGGATAGGCCGCGACTACGTTAGCCGCGACATTGAAATCAGCCAGTTTTTTCTCGATCAGGCGCGACGTATATTCAAGCGTTTCCGGTGATACGCCTTCCTGAACCGGCGGCGGCTCGTCGAGCAAGGCGAGTGCCGGCATTTTGGTGTCAGCCGGCAGGTCGGCAAACAATAATGGCTGCCGCTCCGATTCTGCCCGCTTCGAACGCTCGATCCGCACCACTGGCTGCTCGATGTGAACGGGCTCGTCCTCGTCATCGGCAATGACCTTGCGTAATTCCTGAACCTGCTCCTCGCGGATCGTGGCAGCCACCTCGCCAAGCTGGCGGTCGCGGCGTGCCGTTATCGCAAGGCGGGCTCGCTCAATAGACGTTTCAATCAATTCGCCTACCCGCTCGCACATCAGGAACCAGGAACAACCCGACCACAGGCTGAATCCAATTCCGATCGCCACCATGAGGAGCATGGTGGCGCCGACCGCACCAAGCGAATCAAAAACAAAAGGCGCGAACGATTCACCAACAATTCCGCCGGGCCCGAGCGGCAAGTTGGCGCCCAGACCGTGCATGCGCGCGGCCTCCAGCACCACACATGACCCGAAAAGAAGCCAGAAACCCAGCCAGCGCTCCCAGGCAAAACGGGTGAGCTCCGGGTCATCAGGTTTAAGTCGGGAGCGACTGCGAATGACACCGCGCACAACCGCCACAGCCAATAAAGGCACCAGCAGCCAGGCGCTGCTGCCGAAAAGATAAAGAAGTAAATCGGAGAGCCAGGCGCCAAATCGGCCACCGGCGTTTTTTATGACTGCGCCGTGAACCGCATGCGACCAGCCTGGATCGGCGCGATGGTAGGTGGCGAGGATCAGGAAAAGATAGGCCCCGAGCGCGCCAAAAGCGATCCAGCGGACTTCAGTGATAAGCCGCATGACCCGGTCGGGTAATTCAGCGCGAAAGCCACGCAGCAGCGTTGCGCGGGGAACGGTGTTGCCGATTGCAGCAGAAAGTCGGGCCACGTCGCGGTCAGTTCAAAAGGACGAGCGATTGATCACAGATACAGGCTGAGTTTTTCACGCAGAAGAATTTGGCCTTCGTCCATGGGAACGATGAACCCCTCAGATTCCAGGCCCTTCATGACCCGCGACACCATTTCACGCGATGCGCCAACCATTTTTGCGATTTGCTGACGCGGCAGACGATTTCGGACGATTCGGTTGCCCTCGATCAACTCGGACGAATCGAGCAGCACCCTCGCCACCCGACCGTACACATCGAGTAACGCCAGAGTTTCAATTTTCCGGTCGGCTGACCGCAGGCGCTTGACCAGGCCGCGCATCACGCCCAGGCAGATTTCGGTGCTTTGGTTCAGCACCGACAAAAAATTATCTTTGGGAATCGCCAGAAAATCGCAGGATTCCAGCGTGATAACGCTCGCCGATCTCGGTTCGTCGTCGATCAGGCTCATTTCACCGAAAAACTCGCCCGCCCCGAGTACCGCAAGGATCACTTCCTTACCCTCGGAATCGGATCGTTGCACCTTGGCACGGCCAGACAGAAGAATATAGAGCGATTGCGACAGCTCACCCTCGGCAACGATCGTCCGCCCTTTCGAAAAACTACGGCGCGCACTGCCGACCGCCAGCATGTCGATCTGCGATTCAGACAGGCTGTAGAAAAGCGGTACCCGCCGCAGAAACAGTCGAATATCGTAGGTTGACATCGTCCCCTCACCGCCGGTCTTCAGCCGATTAATGTCGACAAAACGGTGGCTCGCGCCCGGCTCACGAGCCCACTCCCAATATAATTGTGCACGAGGTTTACCCAATTCCGCAAAATTTGTTGAAGTCCACCCCGTAAGCCAATGATTATCTGAGGTTTTACGGCAACACTCTACAGGCTGCAATCATGTCCGAACGCAAACACGCCCGGGTACTGATCCTGGGTTCTGGCCCCGCCGGTTACACCGCAGCGGTTTATGCCGCCCGTGCCAACCTCAATCCGGTGCTGATTACCGGGATGGCGCAGGGCGGTCAACTCATGACCACCACCGACGTCGATAACTGGCCAGCCGATGCCGACGGGGTCATGGGACCCGATTTGATGGCGCGATTTGAAAAACACGCCGCCCGATTCGGTACCGAAATGATTTTCGACCAGATTCACACTGTAAAACTCGACGAGCGGCCGCTACGGCTGGTTGGTGATTCGGGCGAATACACCTGCGATTCGCTGATCATTGCCACCGGCGCGTCGGCCCGTTATCTGGGATTGCCTTCGGAGCAGGCATTCATGGGTAAAGGCGTATCAGCTTGCGCCACCTGCGACGGTTTCTTTTATCGGAATCAGCCGGTGGCGGTTATTGGCGGAGGAAATACCGCGGTCGAAGAGGCGCTATATCTGACCAATATTGCGAGCAAAGTCACCCTGGTGCACCGGCGGGACAAACTCCGTGCAGAGCCCATCATGATCGACAAGCTGATGGAAAAAGCCGCTGCCGGAAAAGTGGAATTGCGCTGGTTCAATGAACTCGACGAGGTGCTGGGCGATGCCAGCGGCGTCACCGGCATTCGCCTGCGCAACAGCCGAAATGGCGAAAAAACCGATGTTGCGCTCCAGGGGGTTTTTGTCGCCATCGGTCACACCCCCAATACCGGCATTTTCGAAGGTCAGCTCGACATGTCGGGTGGCTACATCCGCACCCGTGGCGGGCTTGACGGTTTTGCCACCGCCACCAGCGTCCCAGGGGTATTCGCCGCGGGCGACGTGCAGGACCACGTCTATCGCCAGGCCATCACCAGTGCAGGCACCGGATGCATGGCGGCGCTCGACGCTCAGCGCTATCTCGAATCGCTGGAAGGCGCCTGATAAAGCCCGTCCACCTCAAGGCCTACGCTTTCATCCGGAATGGTCGCCGCGCCATCATTGCAGCATGGGCAAGCGTCGCACTCTGCATTCACCTCGCGGGAGTTCCCACACTCACGCGAGAGTGCTCACGTTAGACGATCTCGCGCCTGCGCTCGCGCAGATGCGCGAAGCGCAGCGCATCGAGCGCGAACGCGCGCGCCTGGCCGCGGAACAAGCGGCCCGAATTGCCCGCGAGGCTTCACTCTTTCGCACCGAAATTGCCGACGCCACACCGCTCGCACCCCACGGCAGGATCGTTCCCGACCGCGAGCGGCCCGCACCGCGGCCACGCCAGCGCGAACTGGATGACCGCGAAGTGCTCGAGCTGTCGTTGTCCGATGAGATCGACATCGAGCGGTTTCTGGATACCGATGACTCGCTGTCGTGGCGGCGTGAAGGTATCGGCCCCGATGTCGTGCGCAGGCTGCGGCGCGGCGAATGGACCGTACGCAGTCAGATCGACCTGCACGGCCTGCGGGTCGATCAGGCCCGCACCGCGCTGGTTGAATTTCTGTCCGATGCCGTACGTAGCGAATGGCGCTGCCTTCGCATCATTCACGGCAAGGGGCTGGGTTCGCCCAGCCGCGAGCCGGTGCTGAAGGGAAAAGTCAAAAAGTGGCTCGCCCAGCGCGTCGAGGTACTGGCGTTTTGTCAGGCTCGCCCCAACGACGGCGGCAGTGGTGCGCTGATTGTGCTGCTGCAGGCGCCGCGCGGTCAGCGGCAGTCGTGAAGCAGTTTCACTACCTCGGCTGGCGCGGTCACCATCATGTCGTGGCAGGTGGCGATTTCGAGGAAGGTCCAGCTGGGATCGGGCCGCAACCGTTGCTGAACCGAGCGCATGGTCTCGTAGAGCGGAGCCGTAGCGGCCACGTAGGTGCGGCGCAGGCCGCGTGACGCACCACGCTTGAGCTCGATCACACTGTCGTAGAGCCCCGCAGGCATTGGTGAGAGTCTGGTTTCAAGCCAAGCCGCCTGCGATGCATCGGTAATGCCAAAGGCCTGCGCTGGCGGCGGTGGCAGAAAGATGCCCCGCCCCTCGCCCGCAATCTGTCCGCGACGAGAGGCCTGGGTCGCCTCCGAGTGCGGCTGCGACCAAGACCACAGGGTGGCGTCATCGGGCGGCACACCAGCGTCGAGAAATACGTAGTGCCCGATACGTTCACGAAGACGGTCAGCCACGCCGCTGATGACATTACCGCCATAGCTGTGGCCTACGAGCACACAACCGTCGAGTGATTCGAACTCGATCAGGCGGACCACATCGTCGACATGCGTGCCGAGCGTGACGAGCGGCGAGAGCAGATGACCGCGATCGGCACAGCCCGTGAGGGACGGCGCAAACACCCGATGTCCGAGCCCGGTGAGACCACGCGCCACCTCGGCCCAGCACCAGCCGCCGTGCCAGGCACCATGAATCAGAACGTAATCAGCCATGAGCGCCTCAGATTGCAGCGTCGCCGACTTCTCCGGTGCGGATGCGCACCACCTCTTCGACATTGGAGACGAAGATCTTGCCGTCGCCGATTCGACCGGTGCGGGCGGCCCGCACGATGCCGTCAATGGCACGCTCCACCACGTCGTCGCTCACGATCACTTCGACCTGCACCTTGGGCAGGAAGTCGACTACGTATTCCGCACCCCGGTAGAGCTCGGTGTGGCCCTTCTGTCGCCCAAAGCCTTTCACCTCAGTAACGGTGAGGCCCGATACGCCAACCTCGGAGAGCGCCTCGCGAACTTCGTCGAGCTTAAAGGGTTTGATGATCGCGGTAATGCGCTTCATGGGGATGTCTCCTGTTAGTCGCGGAATCGCGAAGTGATCGGCATGCGCCAATCGCGTCCGAAGGCACGATGCGTCACCCGAATGCCCACCGGCGCCTGCCGTCGTTTGTACTCGCTGATGCGGATCAGCCTCACCACACGCTCGACCGCTTCGCGGGGATGGCCTGCTGCAACGATCTCATCGATACCGTGGTTCTGCTCCATGTACATCTGCATGATGGCATCGAGCGTGTCGTAGGGCGGCAGGGAATCCTGGTCGGTCTGCCCGGGCCGCAATTCGGCGCTTGGCGCACGCGTGATGATGCGCTCAGGAATCACGGGCTTGACCGTGTTCCGCCAACCGGCAAGGCGGTAAACCAGGGTCTTGGCCAGATCCTTGATGACCGCAAACCCGCCCGCCATATCGCCATAGAGCGTGCAGTAACCCACCGCCATTTCCGATTTGTTGCCGGTGGTGAGCACGATGGAGCCGTATTTGTTGGACAGCGCCATCAGGAGCGTGCCGCGAATGCGTGCCTGAAGGTTTTCCTCAGTGGTGTCTTCCGCGCGGCCACGAAACTCGTCGGCGAGCGTGCTGCGGAAGGCTTCAAAGCACGTGTTAATGGGAAGCTCGTCGTAGCGAACGCCCAGGCGGGCCACCATGTCGCGCGAGTCGATCCATGAAATGTCGGCGGTGTAAGGAGAGGGCATCATCACCGCGCGCACCCGGTCTGCGCCTAACGCGTCAACGGCAATGGCGAGGGTAAGCGCCGAGTCAATGCCCCCCGACAGGCCGATGACCGCGGACGGAAACCCGTTCTTTCCAAGGTAGTCGCGCACGCCCAGCACCAGCACCCGGTAGACCTGTTCTTCAATGGAGACCACCGGCGCCACCTTGCCTGGCTGCAGGTCGACCACCGACCCCGATACCGACTGCGCTCCCACCGCAAGCTCAACCACCAGCAAATCGGGTTCACAGAAAGCGCCCTGCGCGGCGAGTTCGCCGCGCGCATCCAGCGCAAAGGACAGGCCGTCAAAGACCAGCTCGTCCTGTCCCCCCACCAGATTGGCCGCGATCATCGGTAAGCCGAGCGCGCTCACGTTGTCGCGGGCGACGTCGACCCGCTTCGACTGTTTGTCCATGTGAAAGGGCGAGCCGTTGAGCGCAAGCAGCACCTGCGCCCCCGCGCCACGGGCTTGCCTGGGCGCACGCTCAAACCAGAAATCTTCGCAGATGACCACGCCAAACCGAACGCCGCCCGCCTCGAACACCAGGGGCGCACCGTCGGGCAGAAAATAGCGCTGCTCATCAAACACGTCGTAGTTCGGGAGCTCGAGCTTGCGGTATTCGCCGATCACCCGTCCTCGGTGAAGCACCAGCGCAGCGTTGTAGCGTTTTCGGCCATGACGAACCGGCACACCCACCACCAGATGAAGGGCCAGATCAGCCGTATCGGCAAGAAGGGCTTCGAGGGTGGCGCTGGCCTTCTCGTAGAATGCGGGTCTTAGCAGCAAGTCTTCGGGCGGATAGCCACTGAGCGAAAGCTCGGGGGTGACCAGCACCGACACCGACTGCGAAACCGCCGCCCTGGCCGCCTCGAGGATGCGACGGGCGTTGCCGTCGAAGTCACCAACAATCTGATTGAGTTGCGCAGCCGCGATCCGCATGACGATTCAGTTGCCCAGAACGGGAAGCAATGGGGAAGCCGGTGATTATGTCACGCGGGTGTGCAGCGCCATCACTGAAATCGATTCGCAACAGTGGGAAGCGCTGCGCCATGGCGACACTCAGCCGTTTTTGAGCCACCACTGGCTCGCCCTGCTCGAGCAAAGCGGCTGCGTGACCGAGGAAACCGGCTGGCGACCGCTGCATCTGGCTCTCGAGCGCAATGGCCAGCTGGTAGCGGCAGCGCCCCTCTACCTGAAGGGGCATTCCTACGGCGAATATGTGTTCGACTGGGCCTGGGCCGACGCCTATCGGCGACACGGTCTCGACTATTACCCCAAGCTGCTCTCCGCGATTCCGTTCACGCCCGTCCCCGGCATGCGGCTGCTCGCGGCCGACGCACCGGCGCGCCAAGCACTGGCCCGGGCGCTGATCGAGTTGGCGCGCGAAAGCGGCGTGTCGTCGCTTCATGTGCTGTTTCCCGACCCTGAGGAGGTGCAGCTTCTCGAAGCGGCTGGCGCCATGATCCGGCGCGGCGTGCAGTTCCACTGGTACAACGAAGGCTGGTCCAACTTCGAAGCGTTTCTGGCCTCACTCACCCAGCCCAAACGAAAAAAAATCCGAGCCGAGCGGCGCAAGGTGGCCGAAAGCGGCGTGAGCTTCAGGCGCTTATCAGGCCGCGATATTTCTGAGGCCGATTGGGCGTTTTTTTGCCGCTGCTACGACAACACTTATTTCGAGCATCACTCCACCCCCTACCTGAACCGGGCATTTTTCAACGGGCTCGGCGAGCAGTTACCCGATTCGGTGCTGATGGTGATTGCCGAGCGCGGCGGAAAGCCCATCGCCTCCAGCCTACTGATGCGCGACGCCGAGCGCATGTACGGGCGCTACTGGGGCGCGATTGAAAACGTGCCGTTTCTGCACTTCGAAGCCTGCTATTACCAGGCCATCGAGGCCGCACTAGACCTGGGCATTCGAGTGATTGAGGGAGGAGCCCAGGGCGAGCACAAGATGGCCCGCGGCTTCACGCCGCAGCCAACCGCGTCGGCTCATTGGCTTGCCGAGCCTGCTTTTGCCGACGCGGTGCAGCGATTTCTTGAACGCGAGGGACAGGCCGTAAGCGGCTATCTGGATGAACTGAACGACCGTACGCCGTTCAAAACTTCGGTTTGACCGCCGCAGCCTGATAGCGCGCAATGCCTTCGGTGATTTCGCGCACCGCTTCGTCCGGGCCGCCCCACCCCTCGACCTTCACCCACTTGCCCACTTCCAGATCCTTGTAGTGCTCGAAGAAATGCTGGATGGTGGCCAGCCTCTCGGGTGCAAGGTCCTGGGCCGCACGCCAGTGCTTGTAAATGGGGAGGATCTTGTCGATCGGCACTGCCAGCAGCTTGGCATCGGCGCCTGCTTCGTCTTGCATTTTCAAAAGGCCCAGCGGCCGACACCGCACCACGGCACCCACCGCCACGGGAAACGGCGTGATCACCAAGACGTCGACCGGGTCGCCGTCTCCGGCGATGGTGTGCGGGATGTAGCCATAGTTACAGGGATAGTGCATTGAGGTCATCATGAAACGATCGACAAACAGCGCGCCGGTTTCCTTGTCAACCTCGTATTTGATCGGATCAGCGGCCATCGGGATTTCAATGATCACGTTGAAATCATTGGGTATGTCGCGGCCACAGTCGACTCGATCAAGGTTCATATTGGCGAATTCCTGGGTGGGGTAAGAGGCAGGGTCGGAACTGACACGACCGAGGTCAAACGGAGTCGGGGGTGTCGGGTGACACCGGTGGCGAGGCGTTGCCATCGGCCATGAGCGGCGCCTGGGGCCGTTCGGACAGCGGCTCGTTCATGCCGTCGATGGCGGCCAGCCGCCAATAATGCAGCGCCTCCTGGTGGCGGCCAAGCTGCTCATAAAGATGCGCAAGCAGGGCACGCGTCTCGCGGGAAGGCGCCTGCGCATCGGCCAGCCGAAGGAACTCCTCTGCCTTGCCCCACAGCCCCTCTGCGGCACAGAGGCGGCCTGCCGCGATCGTGAAGGCCGCGCGATCACCGTGCCGCTGTCGCCAGGATTCGATGCTGCGCAGACGCTTGCGGGCGTCGAGCGCTTCGAGCGAGGCATAAACGGGAACCAGGCGCTCGGCGAGCCGCTGGTCCAGAATAGCCGACAGGAGCGCTGCCGCCTGCTCGCCCTGCCCGGCGCGGTCAAGGGCACGCGCCACCGCCTCGACCACTTCGTCGATGTCGCGCTCGGCCGACGTCAGCGACGCAAGCAGTTCGCGCAGCGCATGCGCATCATCGCCGCGCTGCGCAACCAGTTCGCGAATCGCGCGGATGGTAAGTCCCCGCACCACGCTGGGATGAAGCGCTTCGCGCTTGTCCAGTTGCCGAACCGCCTGCAGCACGGCCTGCCAGTTACCCGACTGCTCGTGAGCGCGCAACGCGAGTCGCAGCGCCTGAATGTGTCGCGCACCGCGCGAATGGAGTCGTTGGACCGCGCTGAGCGCATCAGCAGGGCGTTTGTCTTCCACCGCCATTTCCGCCCGGCACATGAGTGTGGCGTTCGTGGTGGGCTTTTCGGCGCCTGCGGATTCGAGCCAGCGCTCAACCCGCTCGGGCTCACGCAGCCGGTGTGCCGCGCGCGCGCCAATCAGCGATGCTGCACCCGCCAGATCAGGCTGATTCAGGGCGGGTTGCAACAGGCGTTCTGCTCGGCCGTAGCGGCCCTCGTTATAGGCAATGAGGCCATCACGTAGTCCGGCAACCGCCGCGTCACGCGAACGGCGGTCGCGGTATTGCCGGACCCGCTGCGGAAGATCAACGGCGTTGGACAGCGCAAGCAGGATGAGGTGAAGCAGCGCAAACAGCGCGAATAACGCGAGCAGCACAAGGTTCATGGAAACATCGACCCGGTACGGCGGCCAAAGGAAGGCAACATTACCGTCGTTAAAGCGCATGAGGAGCGCCAGCCCAACCGCTACCGACAGGACCAGCAGAATGCCGATCACGCGTCCCACGGTTCAGCCCCGGCTTTCGCGACTGCTGCGGATGGCGCGAACCGCACGCAGGCTCTCGCCTGGCAGCGGCGGCTCGAGGCCCAAACGCGCAGTGCGCAGCTGCTTGAGCTGCGTGAGCGCACCCACCACCAGCCGATTATCGGGTTCGTAGTAGCGCGTGAGCCAGTCAATCGCCCGACCGAGATCGGTTTGAAACTGCAGCTCGTTTCGCGCCAGCATTCCCAGGCGGGCATTGAGCAGGATCAGCCGCATGTTTTCGCGAAGGAAATAGGCCTGGTCTGGCGCAAGCAGCACCGAATCAGGCTCATCAACCCGGCGCACCCGAATCAGTTTCTGAAGCTCTTCACGCAGATAGGTAATGCCCGAGGAGGCAAGTCCCTCTTCGAAGCCACCCGGTCGGCCTGGCGCATTGGGCCCGGTCGCCCGGGCCCGGGGCTGCACTGTTGAGGACAAAGGTAGTTGCTCAACCAGCGTGATGAGGCCATCAATACGGGCGGCCATGCCGGCGATGTCAGCGACCGGGTGAGCTTTCAGCCGCTCGATGTCACCAAGAAGCGCCTTGCGCAGGGGCGCAAGCGTGGGGTCTTTCTGCCTGACCAATCGATGGTCGACTTCCTGCAACGCCATGACAGCCGCACGCGCGTCGGTGCCCAGCGACAGCTGCTGCGTGGCAAGCGAGATAACCGACTCGGCCTCGGCGAGCACGGCATCGGCGGATTCCTGAATCAACCCGCGATAAAGCTTTTCGACCTGGGAATAGAGACTTTGCGCCTCAGCCATGCGGCTGTCGACCAGCGCCTGCCGCTGCTGGAGATCTCGGACCAGGTCTTGCGAAACCTTCAGCGAGGCTTCGAGTTGGGCGATGCGTTTGTCGCCGCCGTCCAGGCGACGTAACGCCCCGCCTTCGAGTTGGTCGACCCGCTGACCGAGCGTGAACGCAAACACCAGCGCCGCCACGCCCAGTGCCGGACCCGACCATCGCCACACGAGGGCTGCGCGTGAACGCCGCGTGCGGGTGGGCTGGCCTGTTGGCGGCGACGGCGTCGTGCGCGGCGCAGCGTCGTTGCCACCACCGGGGGGGGGGCCTGCGGCCGACGGTTCACGACGACCCTCAGGGCTTGCGTTGGAGGACAGCTCAGACAAGGAAGGTGCTCCGCGAAGGGCTGGCTGCGGACTGACGTGGGCGATCGCCTACGTGGACGCTCGATATTCTATCGCGGCGGCGATCGCATTCTCACCAGGTTCAATGAGTTGAACGCGGTGAAAACCCGCGGTTCTGGCCGCTTCGGCGATCCGAGCGTGGATTGCAAGCGCAACCAGCGGGTTGGCGGGCTCGCGTAACCGTTCGGCCTCGGGCAGCGACGCCAGCGCAACCGCCGTGCTCGATTGGGTGAGCACACAGTAAACTGGGGCCGACTCGGCAAGCCACTGCCCCAGACGCGCACGCGCCTCGGGCTCAGGGGCAACCGGTTGACGGTCGTAGAGAGACAGCACCTCGACATAGGCACCGCGGGCGCGCAGCAGGTCGATCCAGTCGTCACGACCACCGTCGCCACGCACCACCAGCACGCGGCATCCTTCAGGGCTGGCAAGCGGTCCGTTTGCCATCATTGCGAGCGCATCAAAGGGCGCCGCAGAGGGAACCGTGAGCCGATCGGCAGGAATCCGCAGCCCTGTTTGCTCCAACGCAAGCAGGCTCCCTGGCCCAATCAGGGCGAGCCCTGGGCCGGGCGGCCACACGCAGTTCAAGGACGACGCAAGCGCCTCGACTGCAGCCGGACTGACGGCCACGACCCAGTCGACCGCGGCCACCTGCGCCGGGAGCCCGACCGTCGGTCGGGCCTGGATGCGGGTGAAAGTCAGCCGCGTCACCTCGTGTCCGCGCCGGGCGAGGGCCCGCTCGAGCGCCTCCACCCGAGGCAGCGGTTGGGTCAGGACAACCCGAGCCACCGACCCGCGCCCTGAGCGAGCAGATCCTTCGCCGCACGGGCCCCGAGGCGCTCGGCGGTCGCGGGCTCAGCGGGCCCTTCGGCAAGCGCCACATCCGCCATACCACTGCCATCTTCGGCCCCTACCCGCGCGCGAAGCTGTAAAGCACCATCCGGACCTGTTTCGCAATAGGCCGCGAGCGGCATGCGGCAATTGCCGCCCAGCGCGCGTGACACCGCCCGCTCGGCCATCACTTCTGAGGTGGTACGCGGATCGGCAAGCGGGGAGAGCCAGTGCGCCACATCCTGCCGCGCGGCCAGCGTTTCAATGCCAAGCGCGCCCTGCCCCGCCGCAGGCAGACTCGCCTGTACCGACACCACCGACCGGATCCGCTCGGCGAGCCCCAGGCGCTTCAGCCCGGCCGCGGCAAGAATGATGGCTTCGAATTCGCCGGCGTCGAGCTTGGCCAACCTCGTCTGCACATTGCCGCGCAGGGGCAGCACCGACAGCTTCGGGTAGCGATGACGAATTTGAGACGCGCGGCGCAGGCTGGCGGTTCCCACCCTCGCGCCTTCAGGCATATCGTCGAGCGAAGCAAAGCGGTTTGACACAAAAGCATCCCGCGGGTCTTCGCGCTTCATGACGATTGGCAGCGCAAATTCTGGCGCCAACACCATCGGCACGTCTTTCAGGGAATGCACCGCGAGGTGGGCACGCCCTTCGAGGAGCGCCACCTCGAGTTCCTTCACAAACAGCCCCTTGCCACCAATATCGGACAGCGTTCGGTCAAGCACGCGATCGCCTTCGGTGGTCATGCCGAGAATCTCGACGGTGCATGCGGGGTAGAGCTCCTGCAGGCGGTCCCTTACATGTTCAGCCTGCCACATTGCCAGCGCACTTTTCCGGGTGGCAATCACCAGCCGAGCCGGGGCGTCGGTCTGAGGAGAACTCGCGGTCATCGTGTCATCCCATGAGGTTTCTAACAGTTGACCATTGTCGCCTGCTCACGGGAAGACGTTCGGAAACGTCTCGTAAAACGACCTGCCAGTGCGGCTCTGAGCCCACACCCGCGCCGTCGGCGGGCACCCTCTCGAAGCCAGAAATGGCTGCGCGGCACACGAGAGCATTGCGATGAATGCGCACAAACCGGTCCCCGAATTCAGCCTCCAGGGCGGTCAGCGAATCTTCGACCAGGTATTCCCGCTGACGGGTTCGTACGGTGACGTATTTGAGCTCTGCCTTGAGATAGACCACCTGCTCGACCGGGACCAGCATCAGTCGACCGCGCTCGTGCACTGCAAAATGTCGCCGCGCCGGCGAACGCGCTGGGGCGGCGACTGGCGCGGACAGCAGTGGGTGCGCGAGCGGGCCTGACAACGCGAGGCTGGACGGATCGATGCGCGCATCCGTACCTGGGGCTGCGGTGGGCGAAGACTCGCTGATGCTCCCATTGGGCACAGCCCGGTTCAGTGCCTTCAGGAGCCGCGCTGCGTTGACGGGCTTCAGCAGGTAATCGAGGGCACTCACCTCAAACGCATCGACTGCATGCCGATCGCTGCGGCTGACATAGATCAATTGCGGGGCCGCGCGCCCTACCGGTGGCCCCCTGTCCGGCATGCCCCGCTCCGGCTCGGGCCAGCGGATCTGGCGCGTGGCACCGGCCGCCCTGGCAGCCAGCTGTCGACCGAACTCGATACCGTTCATGTCAGGCAGGGCGGGGTTGACGAGCAGCACGCTGGGACGCAGCGACCCGATCTGCGCAAGCGCGCTTCGCGCGCTGTCGGCCTCGCCAACGATCTGGTGGGGATAAACCGAGCGAAGCCCGTCAAGGGTCTGACGCAACTGACTGCGCCCCTCGGGTTCGCTATCAACGATAAAGATGGATTGAGCGGTAGTCATCGGAGTCCTGCGTTCGTGAATCGGGTCGAACGTATAATTTCCGTTTTTTCCGCCCGGACGATTATGTCAGATCAACTCGCGAACAAGGCCGAGGGCTGGTCGGGTCGTTTTTCCGAACCAGTGTCCGAGTTGGTCAAGCGATACACGGCATCGGTTGATTTCGATCGTAGGCTGGCCTTTGCCGACATCGATGGCTCGCTGGCTCACGCGGCCATGCTTTCAGGGGTGGGTATCCTGTCAGCGGCCGACCTCCAATCCATCCGGTCCGGCATGGCGCAGATTCGCGGCGAGATCGAGCGCGGCGAGTTCACCTGGTCGGTGGATCTGGAAGATGTGCACCTCAACATCGAACGCCGCCTCACCGATCTGGTGGGTGATGCCGGTAAACGCCTGCACACGGCGCGCTCGCGTAACGATCAGGTGGCAACCGACATCCGCCTGTGGCTGCGCGGCGCCATCGACGACATCGTGCTGGGTCTCACCGCTCTGCAACGGGCACTGATCGATCTCGCCGAGGGGTACGCCGACACGATCATGCCCGGGTTTACCCACCTTCAGGTGGCGCAACCTGTCACCTTCGGTCATCACCTGCTTGCCTACGTCGAAATGTTCTCGCGCGACGCCGAGCGCATGGCGGACTGCAGGCGGCGGGTCAATCGACTGCCGCTCGGGGCGGCCGCGCTCGCCGGCACCTCTTACCCCATTGATCGAGAGCAGGTCGCGCATGCGCTGGGCTTTGATGGCGTGTGTGAAAACTCGCTCGATGCCGTCTCTGATCGCGACTTCGCGATCGAGTTCTGCTCGGCGGCAAGCCTCACCATGATGCACATCTCCCGGTTCTCAGAAGAACTGGTGATCTGGATGTCGCCCCGCGTGGGTTTCATCGACCTTGCCGACCGCTTCTGCACCGGTTCGTCGATCATGCCGCAGAAGAAAAACCCCGATGTCCCGGAACTCGCCCGCGGCAAGACCGGTCGGGTCTATGGCAGCCTCATGTCGCTCCTCACCCTCATGAAGGGGCAACCTCTTGCTTATAACAAGGACAATCAGGAAGACAAGGAGCCCATCTTTGACACCGCCGACACGGTGCTGAATACGCTTCGGATCTTCGCCGACATGGTGGGTGGCATCCGGGTGCGCGCCGAACGTATGCGCGAAGCAGCCGCCGAGGGCGTCTCCACGGCTACCGATCTGGCCGACTATCTGGTTCGAAAAGGTCTGCCGTTTCGCGATGCCCATGAGGCCGTGGCGCGCGCGGTGCGGACGGCGGCTGATCAAGGCTGCGATCTCTCGGAACTGGGCGTGGACACGCTCCGCACTTTCAGCGCACTGGTGGGCGATGACGTGTTGCAGGCTCTCACCCTGGAGGGCTCGGTGAGCGCGCGGCGACATCGTGGCGGCACCGCACCCGAGGCTGTGCGTCAGGCGATCACCCGCGCCCGGGCGCGGCTAGGCACAGGCAGTTAGCTACCCTACGCACACCGGGGTTTACCGCAGCCGCCGGCATACCCCTCGTCTCGGCCGCCCGGCGCTGCTAGACTCCCAAGGTGGGTCCGTGCTCCCGCAGGGTACGCAGCGCAGACCTGAGTTCTTTCGTCTTGACATCCATCAAAGGAGTTCCGTTGAAAGCTCTTCTTAAAGTCAGCGGATTCATCGACGCGCTCAACGAACGCGTCGGCAGCATCGTGATCTGGGCGGTGCTTGCCTCAGTGTTGATCAGCGCGGGAAATGCCATTTCTCGCAAGGCGTTCGACCTCAGCTCCAATGCCTGGCTCGAAATCCAGTGGTATCTGTTCGCAGCGGTCTTCCTGCTGGCTGCCGGCTACACGTATCTGAAAAACGAGCATGTCCGAATAGATGTGTTGTCGGGTCGCCTCTCAGCGCGCGGGCGCACCTGGATCGACATTCTGGGCATCATCTTTTTCCTGATGCCATGGGTCATTCTGATGCTGTACCTGGGTGTCCCGTACTTCCATCAGGCCTTTGTCAGCGGAGAAATGTCCTCGAACGCTGGCGGCCTGATTCGCTGGCCGGCCTATCTGCTCATCCCGGTCGGGGTCGCGCTCCTTGGCTTGCAGGCGATCTCCGAGCTCATCAAACGGATCGGATTTCTCGCCGGTCATTGTGAAGACCCCGCTGCGCCCAAGGCGGCCAAGAGCGCCGAAGAAGAACTCGCCGACTTTGTCCGTCAGCAAAATGAAGCGGCCGCTGTCACTGGAGCGGTCAAATGATCGAATTCCTCACGGAAAACATCGCCCCGATCATGTTCGTGGGCCTGGTGATCTTTTTGCTATTCGGCTATCCGGTGGCGTTCGCCCTGGGCGCCTGTGGCCTCGTCTTCGGACTGATCGGTATTGAGCTGGGGCTCATGCCCGCCTCGCTTTTCCAGGCACTGCCATTGCGGCTCTTCGGCATCATGAGCAACGACACGTTACTCGCGATCCCGTTCTTTACCTTTATGGGTCTGATCCTCGAGCGTAGCGGCATGGCCGAGGACCTGCTCGACACCATCGGGCAACTGTTTGGCCCCATCAGGGGCGGCCTCGCCTACGCGGTGATTCTGGTGGGCGCGATGCTCGCAGCCACCACCGGCGTCGTCGCCGCCTCGGTGATCTCGATGGGGCTGATTTCGCTACCCATCATGCTTCGCTATGGCTACGACCGAAAACTTGCCTCGGGGGTAATTGCCGCTTCTGGCACGCTTGCGCAGATTATTCCGCCTTCGCTCGTGCTGATCGTCATCGCCGACCAACTTGGCAAGAGTGTGGGCGACATGTACATGGGCGCCTTCATCCCGGGATTCATCCTCACCGGGCTGTATGTGGGCTATGTGTTTCTGACCACGATGATCCGACCTGACTGCGCGCCAGCGTTGCCGCCCGAGGCGCGCACCATCCGGGAAGAAGACGGCACAAGCGGTCTTCGTTCTCTGGGCGTGCTGATGGGCATCACGGTCGCCATTTCGGTGGCTTTCGGCCTGAACTACGCCGAGATTTTCACCTGGCTTCGCGGTAAGGAAACCCCCGCACCGATTGACGAAGTGATCGTGGTGTCGATGTGTGTGGGCGCAGCCATCGCCTTCACCGCATCCATCCTGAATCGTATCTTCAGCCTCGGTTTGCTCTCGAAAATGGCTGAGCAGGTCACGTTCGTGCTGATCCCGCCGCTTGCGCTCATTTTCCTTGTTTTGGGCACCATCTTCCTTGGCGTAGCTACTCCGACCGAGGGCGGTGCCATGGGTGCGGTGGGCGCGCTGGTGATGGCCATTGCGCGAAAACGTCTGAACCTGTCACTCACCAAGCAGGCCCTTAACTCGACAGCGAAGCTATCCGCGTTCGTGGTGTTTATCCTGATTGGCTCCACCACCTTCAACCTGGCGTTCCAGGCGGTGGACGGTAACAAATGGGTGGAACATCTACTCGAGGGACTGCCGGGTGGTCAGATCGGCTTCCTGATTGTGGTGAACATTCTGGTGTTCGTCCTCGCCTTCTTCCTCGATTTCTTCGAGCTTGCTTTCATCATCGTGCCGCTTCTCGGCCCGGTTGCCGAGAAGCTGGGCATCGATCTGATCTGGTTTGGCGTACTGCTCGCGGTGAACATGCAAACGTCGTTCATGCATCCGCCGTTTGGTTTTGCGCTCTTTTATCTGCGCAGTGTCGCACCAGCGAGAGCGTATTTCGACAAGATCGCCAAGCGTCCGGTCGAGGGCGTGACCACCGGACAGATCTACTGGGGCGCAGTACCTTTTGTCTGTATCCAGATCATCATGGTGGCGCTGGTCATCGCGTTCCCGCAGATGGTCACGGGCTCGCTGGACAAGGGTACCGGCATCAATGTGGAGGACGTGAAGCTTGAGGCACCCAAGGACGACTACGGCAGCGACAGTCCGGATCCGAGCGACGACCCGGATAAGCCGAAATAACCTGGCCTTGGTCGGAGGGCGCGCCCGATATAGCCTGCCTGCCGATCAAACCACAAACAGAAACGGGCCCCTCGGGGCCCGTTTCTGTTTGAGCACCTGGCGCTGCGCAAGCGCGACGCCAGGACAGACCGGTTAGAGCTTCTGCGAGAACATGAAATTGTCGTATGAGCGCTCAGCGTAGTTGAACCACTGATACTGCTCGCCGCGGAAACGCGAGTAGTCAGCCCACATTTTGCTCCAGTTCTGATTCTTGGCCGACACCTCGGCGTATACCTCATGCGCGGCCTTGAACGAGGCCTGCAGCACATCACGAGGCAGGGCAGCCACGCGGGCGCCTTCGGCGATGAGCTTGCGAAGCGCCTGTGGGTTCAGCGCGTCGTAGCGAGCCTGCATATCGACGTGGGTATGCGAGGCGGCGGCCTCGACGATTGCCTTCAGGTCGGCGGGCAGCGCCTCCCAGGTCTTGGCATTGAGGTAGATGGACAGTTGCGGACCACCTTCCCAAAAACCCGGGTAGTAGTAATTCCTGGCGACCTTGTAGAAGCCAAGCTTCAGGTCATCATGGGGGCCTACCCACTCTGCGGCATCAATCGTGCCCTTTTCAAGTGCCGGATAGATTTCGCCGCCGGGGATGTTTTGAGGCACCACACCGAGCCGCTCGAGCACGCGACCGGCAAATCCGCCCACCCGGAACTTGAGACCCTTCAGATCTTCCAGGCTTTTGATTTCCTTGCGATACCAGCCACCCATCTGCACGCCGGTGTTGCCGGCCGGGAAATTGACGATATCGTATTGACGATAGAAGTCACGCGTGAGTTTGAGACCATTGCCGTGGTACATCCAGGCAGTCATCTGGCGCGAGTTCATGCCAAACGGAACCGCGCAGTCGAGCGCGAAGGTTTCGTCTTTCCCGAAGAAGTAGTAGGGGGCCGTGTGCCCACCCTCTACAGTGCCCTTCTGTACCGCATCGACCACACCGAAAGCGGGAACAAGCTCACCGGGCGGATGCGCGGTGACGGTAAGGCGTCCACCCGAGGCTGCCGTAACCTGCTTGGCGAACACCTCAGCCGCACCATAGAGTGTGTCCAGCGACTTTGGAAAGCTAGAGGTAATCCGCCAGCGGATTGATTGCTGGGCATGGACCGCGGGCGCGGTGCCCGCAGCCAGAATGCCGGCCACGCCCGCGTGTTTGACGAATGAACGACGTTCCATTCGGCTGTCTCCGATAAGTTGAGTTAAGTGAAGCATTGATGGACTCACGGGCAATGACTACATTCGCCCGTTCCATTTTCTGATTCTATCCCGAGGCGGCCCCGTGATGTCCACAATCCTGCTTGACGGGAACGTAGCGCTTGCCGAGTCAACACCCTAAAACCGGACGCTGTCCGGTGGCGTGGATCGCAGTGTTCAGCGCTTCCTTGCCGGCGGCAGGTCAGTGCAGACGCCCTCGTACACTTCGGCTGCCA
>JALREG010000291.1 GCA_023253905.1 Burkholderiaceae bacterium | reverse complement strand
GGAACGTCATCGGCTATGTGTTCCTGGCCGCTACGGTGCTGCTCTATGCCGGTATCGGCGTGATGAGCCGCACAAATGATGCTGCCGAGTACTACGTTGCCGGCCGGCGGGTTCCTGCTGTGTTCAACGGCATGGCAACCGGCGCTGACTGGATGTCTGCAGCCTCGTTCATCGGTATGGCGGGCACGCTCTACCTCACTGGCTACAGTGGTTTGGCCTTTATCATGGGCTGGACGGGCGGCTACGTGCTGGTGGCGTTGTTCCTCGCTCCGTATCTGCGCAAGTTCGGTCAGTTTACGATTCCAGACTTTTTGGGCGCCCGTTACGGTGGTCATGTGCCGCGGTTCATCGGGATCGTGATCGCCATCGTTTGCTCCTTCACGTATGTGGTGGCGCAGATTTACGGCGTGGGTCTCATCACGACCCGGCTCACCGGTGTGCAGTTCGAGATCGGAATCTTTCTGGGTCTGGCTGGCATTCTGGTCTGCTCGTTCCTGGGCGGCATGAAGGCGGTGACCTGGACGCAGGTCGCGCAGTACATCATTCTGATCATTGCGTACCTGATTCCGGTGGTGTGGTTGTCGGTGAAGCAAACCGGTTTCCCGATTCCGCAGCTCGTCTATGGGCAGCAGCTCCAAAAGGTGACTCAGCTTGAGGACAAGCTGATTGCTGACCCGAAGGAGAATGAGGTTCGGTCGCTGGCTGCAAAGCGTGCCGAAGCCGCCCGTGCCGCACTGAAGGAGCCGGAGAAAGCGTTTGAAGCAGGCAAGGGCGCCGCGCAGAAAGCGGTTGCCGACGCCAAAGCGTCGGGTAACGCCGATGCCATCAAGAGGGCTGAAGACGCGCTTGCCAAGTATCCGGCAGACGTGAACGCAGCCAAGGCGATGTGGACGCGCGAGGCGGGCTTGCAGGCGCGCGCAGCGCAACTGCAGCGCCACGGCGAAGCGTTCCCTGGCGCCACTGAAAAGGCACGCGACACCTCTCGCAAGAACTTCCTTGCGTTGGTGTTCTGTCTGATGGTGGGTACAGCGGCGCTTCCGCATATTCTTATGCGCTACTACACGACGCCCTCGGTCAAGGAGGCGAGAAGCTCGGTGACCTGGTCACTGTTCTTCATCTTCCTGCTCTACTTCACGGCGCCGGCGCTGGCGGTTCTGGTCAAGTTCGTGGTTTACAACGATCTTGTCGGAACATCGTTCTCGCAATTGCCAGCGTGGGTGCAGGCGTGGCAAAGGGTCGATCCATCGTTGTTGTCGCTCATTGACATCAACGGTGACGGCATCGTGCAGCGAGCTGAGCTTTCGATCGGTGGTGACATCGTCGTGCTGGCAACGCCTGAAATCGCAGGGCTACCCTACGTGATTTCGGGTCTGGTGGCGGCGGGTGGTTTGGCTGCGGCGCTTTCCACCGCTGACGGTCTGTTGCTCACGATTGCCAATGCGCTGTCGCATGATCTCTATTACAAGATGATCGATCCGAACGCGCCCACTGCTCGCCGTGTGATGATCTCGAAGATCCTGCTTCTGGTCGTGGCCATTTTGGCCGCGCTGGTGGCGGCACAGAAGCCTGCTGACATTCTGTTCCTGGTGTCTGCGGCCTTCTCCTTCGCTGCGGCCGGTTTCTTCCCGGCGTTAGTGATGGGGATCTTCTGGAAGCGCACCACGGGCATTGCCGCCTCACTCGGCATGGTCGCGGGCTTTGGTGTCACGTTCTACTACATGATCACCACCCAACCTTGGCTGCGCGAGACATTCTTCAGCATTCCGCGGTCGACACCGGTGTCGTTGTGGTGGGACATTCAGCCGATTTCGGCCGGCCTCTTTGGTGTGCCGTTGGGATTCCTGGTGATCTTCCTCGTTTCCCTGATCACGCCTGCGCCCGACAAGGCCACGCAAGATATGGTTGAGGATGTCCGTTATCCCAATTTGAAAGCGGCCTGACCGCTGATTGTTTCGTAGCCGTTGCTCTTGGGCTTCGGCTGCGTTTTTCTGGGGCGTCACCTGGCTAGTCGGGTGCGCCCCTTTTTATTGCCGGGCCCGCATCGGCCGCTCTGCTAAAATGCGCCGGTTCGGAGAGATGGATGAGCGGTTTAAGTCGCACGCCTGGAAAGCGTGTAAGGGTTAACAGCCCTTCGGGGGTTCGAATCCCCCTCTCTCCGCCAAAATGCCCGCGAAAGCGGGCATTTGTTTTTGGCGGAGAGAGAGCACAGGCCCTGCGGCCTGTGCGGGGGGATTCGAAAGGCCGGGCTTGCAAGCCCGGCCGGGGTCGAGGAGCCTCGCGAAGCGAGGCGAGGTGACCGAATCCCCCGGTGTGGAGTGGCGAGGCTGTTGACCGATAGTCGACTGTTAAGGGATGGTCACGGTCATGTGCGTACGCTGTGCACCCTGAGCATCGCTTGACGTTAAAGCTTTCGAGCGACGTGGTGCAGTCTCAGAATTTCTACGGCATCGCCTCGCACGCGGTAGATGGCGATGTAGTTCTCGTGCAGGATCAGTTCACGTGTACCGGGAACTCGGCCGGCCCTCCCCATCCCAGGGTGAACCTGCAGTTTGTTCACTGCTTCTTTCAACTCCAGCACAAACCTGGTGGCACGGTTCAGGTTGTCCTTGGCGATAAATTCCGCGATTTCGTCAACGGTACAAAGCGCGGTCTTGGTCCATTTCAACGCCATTGTCAGGCACTGTACTTAGCGAAGACGGCCTTGACCTCATCGTCGGTGGCGAACTGGCCAGCATCGGCTTCCTTAACTCCCTCATGAATGTCACGGATCTGCCAGGACTCACGCTCCACATAGTTGGCCAGCGCATCGATGGTCAGAAAACTCTTGGTCCGCGCCGTCGCTTTGGCCAGTTCCTCGATCTGGTTGTAGAGAGCTTCGGGGAGGCGCACGTTGATGGTTTTGGTAGTCATGTCCGTTACACTCAGAAGTACGTGTATTACATTGTATTATCTGCTTCGCCAAATTGGCGTCAAGCCGCCTTGGACCCTGAGCTGCCCCGGGGCGGTTCAGGACATCAAGGCCACGGTGGGCAAAGCCTGACATAAAAGTTCCGGGCGGGAACCAAGACCGCTACAACCTGAGTTGGGCAAGTTAGCGGGACAAGCATGAGCGGGCCGCCAAACATCGGCGACTATTGGGCTGTGCCGACCTGCCGCGTACCTTCGATACCTGCACATTCGAGCCTGCGGATGGTGCCTATGTGCTTGCTACACCTCGCTATACGCAGCCTACATGGAAGAGACGATCGACCAGTGTCGCGTTGCCCTGATGTCCTCCTCGTCGGCGCTGGAGATCTGACCATTTCGAAGCTGGCAGTACGGACACAGCGCAAACGTGCGATTCACCAAGGTCGGCTTGATCGCCGCACCCAGCGTCTCGCAGGCTCGAAGTTCAGCGACCGAGCGTGCAGCCTGCAGCACCGGTGTGCCGCCCGAAAACAGGCGGCGGACCAGCGACCACGCCTCATGGACTGACATCGCTTAGTGCTCGAGCACGGGGTCGAGGAGCCTCGCGAAGCGAGGCGAGGTGACCGAATCCCCCGAGGTGGTGTGTCAAGACCTCACGGTTCCCGCGTCGAGGAACCTCGATTTCCCCGCCTCGCAATCGCGGCGGCGGGTCATGCGACAGCTCAGGTATGCGGCGCCCGCCACCCCCTGCACTCATTTAGCGGAACACGCCTGTTCCCGCCGGGCCGCTTCGCACCCCCCAGCACTAGCCAACCCCGCCTCAATTCCCTAATCTCCGGTGTCCACGTGCTCTAAGTGCTCCCGCCATGAACGATCGTCGCCCAATCTGGGAAGGCCTATCGGCCGAAGAACACGAATACCAATACAACCCGCAGAAGTCGGTGCCGGATTTCGCGGCGCATCGGGCCAAGCGCGAGGCGCCTAACGCCGCAGCGCGCGCGCGAATGCGGGTGATTGCCGACCTGTCCTACGGGCCGGGGCCGCTTCATACGCTGGATGTGTATCCGGCAACCGTAAGTAACGCCCCTGTTCATATCTTCATTCACGGGGGATATTGGCGGGGGCAGGACAAGGCGAATTTCGCATTTCTCGCGGAGCCGCTTGTGGCGCAGGGGGTCTGTGTCGTTGTCATTAACTACGCCCTATGCCCTGCGGTGACCCTAGACGATGTGGTCGCCTCTGCGCGCGATGCATTTGAGTGGACCGCTCGGCACATTGGCGAACATGGGGGCGACCCCGCGAGAATCACGCTGTCAGGGCACTCAGCGGGCGCGCACCTTGGTGCGGCCATCCTCGCGACCGACTGGCAGGCAAGGGGTTTGCCCGCTCATCCGCTACAAGGTGCAGTGCTCATCAGCGGCATCTTCGATCCTGCACCGGCGGTGCACACCAGCGTCAACGCCGATCTTCACCTCACGCCTGAGGTGATTGCGCGACATAACTACGAGCGACAGACGCTGCGTGTTCGTTGTCCAGTGTGGGTGCTGGCGGGGTCGCGTGAGCCCTGGCAGTTCATCGATCAATCCTATCGGTATGCGCAACATCTTCACCGGCAGGGGGTTGCGCATGGGGTGGTAGTGTCACCGGGGTATCACCACTTTGACATTCTTGATCAGTACCTGGATCCAGCCAGTGATGTGATGCGGTGTGTGCTTTCGCAGGTCCACGCTATGGCGGCTTCGCAATGAGTACGATTCGCGATATCCGTATCGTCGGACTGGAATGTTCGGTTCCCGATGACCAGGCTTATGGCATGGCCCGGGGGCTAACCTCGCGACGAGGGGGCGGACTGGTGCTCCTCGAGACCGAAGACGGCGTGACCGGGATCGGCGAGGCTTGGGGCCCCGTCGGCCTCACCAGCGCCTACCTGGCAATGGTGAAGCAATACTTCGTTGGCACGAGCGTATTCGCGCAACGCGGTGTCCAGCAGCATGTCTACGCGAAGCACTATCACTTCGGGTCGCAGGGGGCGCTGGTAGCTCTATTTAGCGGTATCGATATCGCAGCGCACGACGCGATGGGAAAGCTCCTGAGGCGACCGGTGTGCGATCTGATTGGTGGCAGGCAGCGAGATCGGGTACCGGTGTACGGTTCGGGCGGCTATTTCACACTTGATGCCGACCAGGGCGTTGCGCTGGAGCGGCAACTCGAGGCGGTAAAGGGTCGGGGGCTTCGCGCTTTCAAAATCAAGATCGGGCGCGACCCCGCCGACGATGAGGCTCGCGTCCGTCTGACCCGGCGCGTGTTGGGCGACGACATCATGCTCGCCGTTGATAGCAACGGCAACTACACGCTTGATCAGGCGCTCGAGAGCATGCGCCGGATCGCCCCGTTCAACATCGGCTGGTATGAAGAGCCGCTTGCACCGCAGGACTGGCAGGGTTACCAGCGCCTGCGCAAGCGTGCCCCCATGCCGATTGCGACGGGGGAGGCGCTCTACGAGACCTTTGATTTCAGGCGACTGGTTGATACGGGCTGCGCCGACGTGTTGCAGCCTGACCTGGCGCTTTGCGGTGGGCTGAGCGTCGCGCGCTTTGTGGGCGAACTGGCGCTAAGCGCGCATCTTCGCGTGTCCCCTCACGTCTGGGGAACCGCGGTGGGCCTTGCTGCGGCAGTACATTGGGTGGCGTCGCTGCCTGCTTATCCCCACGCGGTCAATGACCCGACGCCCACCCTGGTGGAGTACGACACAGGCGTGAATCCGCTTCGCGATCACCTGCTGCAGAGCCCTCTTCTGGCAGTCGATGGGTTTATCGCCGTCCCCGATGGACCCGGTCTGGGTATTCAACTCGACGAAAAAATGATCGAGCGGTTTGCGGTTCGGTAAAGCATGAGTCACGCACTGCTTAACATCGACGCGCTGAGCGTGCACTTTGAGTCGCCGCGGGGGAGGGTGCGTGCGGTCGATGGTGTAAGCCTGTCGTTGGATGCGGGGCAGACGCTGGCGCTAGTGGGCGAGTCGGGTTCTGGAAAGTCGGTGACTGCGTTGTCGGTCCTGAACCTGTTTCATCGCGCCGATCATGCGACGGTAAGCGGGAGCGTGCGCTGGTGCCAGCGCAACAACGTGACAGTAGATTTGAACGCGCTTTCCGAGCGCGAACGCGCGCGCTTCCGCGGCGCCGAGGTGGCGGTCATTTTTCAGGACCCGGGGGCGAGCCTCAACCCGGTGTTTACCGTGGGCGCACAACTCATGGAGACAGTCGCTCGCCACCGGCCTAAAGAGGACGCCAAGCGCGTTGCCGTGGGTCTTTTGCGCGACGTAGGGATCGCTGATCCTGAGCGACGCCTGCAATCGTATCCTCATCAACTTTCAGGGGGCATGCGCCAACGGGTGATGATCGCGATCGCCCTTGCCTGTGCACCTCGTCTGCTGATCGCAGATGAGCCCACCACCGCGCTCGATGTAACGATTCAATCCCAGATCGTGCGCTTACTGCACGAGCTGCAGGAGCGCTTGGGCATGGCGCTTCTTTTCATCACGCATGATCTGGGGCTGGTCGCCGAAATCGCCGATCGCGTTGCCGTGATGTACGCAGGGCAGGTGGTTGAGACGGGCCCGGTCGATCAGGTCCTGGAAGCACCGGCGCATCCTTACACGCGCGCGCTGCTGGAGTGTCGGCCTCAACGCGTGTATCGCGACGACGGCACCGACGGGCGTGTCCTCCGCCCAATCGCTGGCTCGCCACCCTCGCCAACTGCCACGCATAGTGGCTGTCGTTTCGCCTCGAGGTGCGCAAGGGTTGAGTCAGCGTGCCTTCGCGAGCCGCCCGCCCTGTCCGCGCTGGGTGAAGCGAGAAGCGTGCGCTGTTTTCGCGCGGCGGTGTAAGCATGGGGCCCGATAGGCTTTCGCAATCCTTACCGATCAAGGTCGGGATAGGCGCTCCGATGCTTGAGGTACGCGGGGTTGGGCGCAGCTTTGCGCTACCCCGATCCGGTTTCGGGCCCGCTTCGCGGGTTCAGGCAGTCACCGATGTGTCCTTTGCCATCGCACCGGGCGAAGTGCTTGGCCTGGTGGGCGAATCAGGCTCGGGCAAGTCGACCCTGGCGCGCCTCGTCATGCGCTTGCTCGAGCCCGATCACGGCAGCGTGCTTTTTGAGGGCCAGGACCTTGCTTCGCTCGTCGGTGCAGACCTCAAGCGGTTCCGGGGGACGGTCCAGATGGTGTTTCAGGACCCCTACGCAAGCCTCAATCCGAGGCGAAACGTCGGCCAGGCGATCGATGAGGTGCTGGCGCTGCACGGGGGGCAACACCGAGCGGAGCGCCATGTGCTGGCGGGTGACCTGCTCGAGCGTGTAGGCCTTGCGCGAAGTGATATCGCGCGTCGACCCCATGAATTTTCGGGCGGCCAGCGCCAGCGTATTGCGATTGCGCGTGCGCTCGCTGTCAAGCCTCGAGTACTGGTGGCCGACGAGCCGGTGTCGGCGCTGGACGTCTCGGTTCAGGCAGGCATTCTCGCTTTACTGCGTGACCTGCAGTCATCTTTTAATCTCGCAATGCTGTTCATTTCGCATGACCTGGGCGTGGTTGAACTGATGGCGGATCGCGTGATGGTGCTCTACCTGGGACGTGTGATGGAGGTTGCATCGGTTCGATCGGTTTTCCGTGAGCCCAGGCATCCCTATACCGCAGGTCTCCTTTGGGCTGCGCCCGGGGCGCGCCGTCGGCGCGGTCAGCCGGTGCTTCTCAAGGATGAGATTCCCAGTCCCGCGGATCCGCCCAGTGGCTGCGTATTCCGGACGCGGTGCCCGTTTGCGCAGTCTGAATGTGCGCAGTCAGTGCCCCCGCTGCGGACCGTAGGACCAGGGCATCAAATCGCCTGCCTGCGCGATGACCTGGCGCTCGAGGCGCCTGAGCCTCATGCATAGCGTGGGGGCGTTTCCGGATCTGACCCGCACCGTGCTGGTGGTAGGAGGGCGCGGTTTTGTCGGGACCGCTGTGGTCAGGCGTTTGCTAGCCGCCGGCAGGCGAGTGCATGTGCTGGATACGAACGCACGGCTTGCGCTGCCATCCGGGGCGACCGAGACGCTTGGATCAATTCTGGACAAGGATGCATTACATACCGTACTGCGCCTTGTAAGGCCCGATTCAGTTGTTAATCTTGCGGCGTTTTCTGATGGCGATGTGGGCCTGACGCGTTCAGCAGAAGCCCAGCCGGATCGAACGTTTGCCGTGAACGTCGAGGGGTTTCGGCATCTGCTTGAAGCGTGTACCGAGCACCACGTACGGCGCGTGGTGTGGACCAGTTCAACGGTCGTGCTGGGCCCTGCAGCATCACTGAGCGAACGGCTGGATGAGGATGCACCGTGCGCGCCGCGAGTGCACTATGGCCTCAGTAAGTTACTCGCCGAGCAAATCGCCGACTACATGAGCCGACGCGAGGGGATGGAGATTGTCGGGGTACGTATACCGTTGATGTTGGGGCCCGGACTCTGGTACCAGGGGGCTGCGGGCATGGTGCGCCAGATGACCATGGATGCCCGCGATGGCCGAGCCTCGACGGTGCGGGTGTCTTTACAGCCCTTCGATGCGATGCATGTTGACGATGCGGGTGAGGCCTGTGTTCGGCTGCTGCGCGCCCCGCTCGGGCTCGCGCCTCGCTATCACGTGCTGGGCTTCACCACGGATTATGCTGAGATCGCAGATGTTCTGAAAAGGAAGGTGCCAGGCTATCGCGTCACGCTGACTGATACGCCTGCGCCGATTGTCTATCCGCTGGTCTCGCAGGCACGTTTCGAACGCGACCTCGGCTGGCGCCCGGGTCGAACGCTAGACACTACACTGGCCGATATGTTGGCCGAACGGAGCCCTGCACCATGAGCATAGAAGCACGGTTGAACGAACTGGGCATTCAATTGCCCGCCCCCCGCGCGCCGGCCTTTTCTTATGTGGCCGTCGCAGTCCATCACGATATGGCTTGGGTGTCGGGGCAACTCCCCTGGATGCCAGACGGATCGCTCCCGCTGGGGAAGCTAGGCGCTGAGATCGATGTTGCCTCGGGCAAGCTCATCGCGCGGCAGTGTGTCTTGAACGGCCTCGCCGTATTGCGACAGTCGTTGGGTTCGCTTGATCGGATCGATCGTGTGGTGAAGCTCACGGGTTTTGTCAGCAGCGCGCCTGGATTCGTTGATCAGCCCGCGGTAGTGGATGGTGCGTCGCAGTGTCTGCTTGATATTTTCGGTGAGATCGGGCGGCACGCCCGTTCTGCGGTGGGTATGGCAGAGTTGCCGCGAGGGGTGCCGGTCGAGGTCGAGTTTGTTGCGGCGCTCAAGCGTTGATCGGGTGCAGTGATTCATTCCAATCAGAACAGGGAGAGTTGTCATGTTTAAGACCACGGGGTTGAAGTGGCTCGCGGCATGTACGTTCACGGCAGTCGGCGCGGTACTGTCCGCCGCGCAGGCACAAAGTACGGATGTGTATGGCCGCGCTGATCCAGCGGCGCGCTCCGGTGGGCGGATGACAGTGGGTTCGCTCACAGAGCCCCCTGCGCTCGATCCTTATCATCAGGCGGCAGACGCTCGAATTCGTGTCACGGTTCTGGCGTATCAGGGGCTCTTTTACGAAAGCGCTAACGGTGATGCGGTACCGCTGCTGGCCGAGAGCCATGCGCTGTCGGCGGACGGGCTCACCTATACCTTCAAGCTGCGCCGCGGTGTGAAATTCCATACCGGTCAGACCATGACGTCTGCCGACGTGAAGTACAGCTACGATTACCTGCGCGATCCCAAGAACGGCTCACCTGGCGCGGGCGACCTGTCCACCATTGAATCAATCGAGGCCCCCGATCCTGATACGGTGGTCTTCAAGCTCTCACGCAAGAACGGACTGCTGCCCATCACGCTGACTCATCGCTATGGCGGCGTCATCCCCAAAGACTACTTTGCGACGCCAGAGGCGCGTACCCGGTTGAATGAGGTATCAGTTGGAACCGGTCCGTTCAAGCTCAAGCAATTTCGCCAGAACTCTGTGCTGGTCTTTGAGAAATTCAAGGATTACTGGCAGCCTGGGTTACCCCATCTCGATGAGGTCACCTTCGCGTTCATGCCGAATTCTGCAGCGATGGTGGTGGCCGCTCAGAACCGGCGTATCGATCTGGGAATCTTTACCCGGCCCCAGGACGCAGAGCAGCTGAGCAAGGTTCCCGGTGTGAAGCTCGTGCGTACGCCCTCCATGAATCAGAAGAGTATCGACCTGGGGCTTGAACATCCGCTGCTGGGTGACGCGCGCGTGCGGCAGGCGATCGCGCTGGCGATCGATAAAGAATCGGTGATGAAGGCCTCCATCTCTGGCTACGGGCAGGTGCTGGGAACGATGGTGCCCGGCATGCAGGCGCGGTGGGGCCTGCCGCTTGATCAGGTGGCTCACCAGAAACCGGATGTCGATCGTGCGCGCAAGCTCATGGCCGAGGCGGGGCACCCGAATGGATTCGATATCGACCTCACCACCATCATTGGCTATGACTGGATGGACGCAGCAGCGGTCACGATCGCCGAGCAGCTCAAGCGGATCGGTATTCGGGTGAATATCAAGAAGGTCGAGTTGGGGGTTTGGGCCAGGAATTTCCAATCTAAACAGATGGGGTTCACCTTCAATGATTGGCCCTCGTCGCCCGATCCCAGTCTTCTGTTTTATCGGCATTTCCGCGCGGCGCCATTAGGCGCCGATTTCCGCAACTGGAAAAACGAGCAGGCGAGCCAGCTCCTGGATCGTGGTCGGGAGGAGTCGGGTTATGAGGTGCGTCGCGGCGTCTATCTCGATTTTCAGAAGGTACTGGCTGAGACCGTTCCTACGATCATGATGTTCTCAGCCGATCTGCTGGGCGTTGAGCGCGAGCGTGTTCGAAACTACCAGCAGCATCCGACTGGCTGGTATTTCGGTCTTGTGCGGACGTGGTTGGCTGATTGAGGGGGACGATTGAGAAGGGCCACAGGCGCGGGCGCGTACAGCGTCTTGTGGCCCCATCGATCGCTCCATGAAGATGGCACGCTTGTTTTTAAACCGGCTGGTCAGCGCGCTGAGCGCGGCGCTGGTCTCCAGCTTGGTCGTATTCCTGCTTCTACGCGCGGTTCCTGGCGATATCGTTGCTCAGATGATGGGCCAGGCGTCCGACCCGCAGGCGGCGCAGGCGCTGAGGGGCTTCTTCGGTCTTGATCGCCCACTCGCCGCTCAATTTCTCGAATGGCTGGGGCAGGTTCTTCAGGGCGATCTAGGAAAAAGCTGGTATCAGGGTAAACCGGTTACCAAGATGATCGGTGATGCATTCGTAGTCACCCTCGAGATCGCGCTCCTCACGCTTCTTCTCTCAACCCTCATCGGCGTACCGCTGGGGGTCGTGGCAGGACTGCGCGAGGGGGGAAGGGTGGACACACTGATTCAAGCGGTTAACTTGACGGGGCTGTCTGCGCCTGTTTTTTGGGTTGGGTTGATGCTGCTCGTGGGCGCCTCGGCATGGCTTGGATGGTCACCGCCCTTTGCATACAGCTCGCCCGCGGAGAACCTGGCTGACAACCTCTCAATCATTGTCTTGCCTGTAGTGAGTCTGTCGGTTCTCCAGACCGCTGCCTACAGCCAGTTCGTGCGCGATTGCATGGTGGCTGAATTGCGCCGCGACTATATTCGTGCGGCGCGTGCGAAAGGCCTTTCTTCAGCGCGGATTCACTACTGGCATGCATTGCGGAACATCCTCATTCCGCTCACCACATTCATGGGTGTAATCCTGATCCAGATTCTGGGCGGGACCGTGGTCATCGAGTCGCTGTTTTCCATCCCTGGGCTGGGACGGCTGATTCTTTCGGGGATTCAGGGGCGCGACTATCCTGTCGTGCAGGGCGCGCTGCTGTTCGTTGTGCTGATCGCGATCTCGGTCAACGTTGTGGTCGATCTGCTTTACGGTCTCATCGACCCTCGGCTGAGGGCATCGTAATGGCGGGCGCAAGCGCTGCACTGCGGACGCGGTTTTCGCGGGTGCTCGCCACGATGCTGCTCTGTTTGCTGGCGGTGCTTGTCGCGGCGCCGGACTGGGTCGCGCCGATGTCACCGCTCGCGGTTGACCCGGCCAAAGCGCTGCAACCGCCGTCGGCGCACCACTGGTTCGGGACTGATGATGTCGGGCGCGATCTTTTTTCGCGCGTCGTGCATGGCGCCCGGATCACGCTCGGGTTGGTCGCTGGCGCGCTGTTTGTATCGGCGCTTTTGGGTGGGCTGCTCGGCCTCGTCGCGGGTTTTGTGGGCGGTAAGCTCGATCTCGCGGCGGCGCGTGCGGTCGATGTCATCCTCACCTTTCCTCCCATCATTGCGGGGGTGGTGATCACCGGTGTTCTTGGGCCCGGCGCGCGAAATCTGGTGCTGGCGCTTGCGATTGTGTATCTACCGATGTTTTTCAGGATCGCTCGCTCGGGCGCGCTCTCCGAGGCAGGAAAGACCTATGTTGAGGCGTCTCGTGCGCTGGGTTTCGGACGATGGTCGATTCTCTTCCGCCAGGTCATGCCCAACGTGTTGCCGCTGGTTCTAATGCAATACGTCATTCTTTTTCCGCTTGCGCTGCAAATCGAGGCTGCCCTTGGCTTTCTCGGGCTGGGTGTCGCGCCTCCGACGCCCGACTGGGGTTCAATCCTCGAGCAAGGTAAGAACTTTATTCTGGTGGCCTGGTGGATTTCACTGTGGCCTGGCCTGTGCCTTCTGCTGTCGGCCTTTGCCGTGATGGTCGCGGGGCGCTCGATTCAAAATCGTTTGGCGCGGGGCTGATCAAGGGGGAGTGGCATGGGTGCATATCTGGCTCTGTACGAAGACAGATTGATCGAATCGCAGTCTGTTCGGCTGCCGGCGGCGCCGCGTGCGCTGTTCGTTCTCGATGGTTCGGTCGAGGTGGAATCGGCCGATGGCCGTGTGTCGATGCAGGCAAGTGCGTGTCGTCTCTTTGAGTCGCCGATCGAGCTTCGCGGGACCGCGACGGTTTGGAGTTTTGAGGTTGGCGCAGGCGGAGTAGTGCAGAGTCCTGCGGTTCGTGAGATGTCGCTCGTACTGGCACATGATCTGGCGCTCGACCCGAAGCGCCCGATGGTTTTCCGATGCGACCGGGTCGACTTTCCTGCAAAGGCGTGCACACCGCGACACGGGCACAAGGGGCCTGGCATCCGGCGATTGATCCATGGTGCGGTCATGGCGGAGGTGGGAAGTGAATTACGGCGGCTCGGCCCGGGTGACGCTTGGTTCGAGTCGGGGCAGGATCCGGTGGT
>JALREG010000263.1 GCA_023253905.1 Burkholderiaceae bacterium | reverse complement strand
CACAGGCGCCGCGCCTGCGCGAGATCCCCTACAACTACACCTCGTTCTCCGACCGCGAGATCGTGCGCCGATTGCTGGGCGACGATGCCTGGGCCGTCGTCGAAGAACTGCGCGGTGAGCGGCGTACTGGTCGCTCGGCCCGTATGCTCTACGAGGTGCTGGGCGACATCTGGGTGGTGCAGCGTAATCCTTATCTGCAGGATGATCTGCTCGACAACCCCAAGCGTCGGCGAATGCTGATCGAGGCACTCGAACACCGCCTGGCCGAGGTCGAACGTCGACGTGATGAGGCGCAGGGCGTCGAGGGCGAGGCCTCACCGGGCGCCTCGGCCCCTGCCAGCGATTCGCGGGCAGCGAAAGTGGGGCGCCTCCTTGACCGTGCGCGAGGCGCGGTACGAAATTTTGAAGCGGCCTTTGCACACACCCAGACCTTGCGTCAGAAGGCCCTACGGCGTCTGTCGAGGATTACCGCGAGGGACAACGTCCGCTTCGATGCCATGTCGCGGGTGTCCCATGTGACCGACGCTACCGATTGGCGGGTGGAATATCCGTTCGTGGTGCTCACCCCCGATAGCGAGCATGAAATCGCCGGTCTGGTGGAGGGCTGCATCGAGCTCGGCCTCACCATCATTCCGCGCGGCGGCGGCACCGGCTACACGGGCGGTGCCATTCCGCTCACACCGTTTTCTGCAGTCATCAACACCGAGAAACTCGAGGCGCTGGGGCCGGTTGAGCGCATGCGCCTGCCCGGGCTCGATCACGAGGTGGCGACCATCCTGAGCGGGGCGGGTGTGGTCACGCGTCGCGTCACCGATGCCGCCGAGCATGCCGGGCTGGTATTCGCGGTGGATCCCACCTCGCTTGATGCCTCCTGCATTGGCGGCAACATTGCGATGAACGCGGGCGGCAAAAAGGCGGTTCTCTGGGGAACTGCGCTCGATAACCTCGCCTGGTGGCGCATGGTCGACCCCGATGGCAACTGGCTGGAGGTGAGCCGCATCGGTCATAACCTGGGCAAGATTCACGATGTGCCCGTGGCGCATTTTGAACTGAAGTGGTTCGCACCATCGCAGCTGGGCGCCGACGGTGCCATGCGCGGTGCGCCCATTCGCGAACAGGTACTCGAGATTCCGGGGGCGCGTTTCCGGAAGGCGGGCCTCGGCAAGGACGTCACCGACAAGTTCCTGGCGGGCCTGCCAGGCGTGCAGAAGGAAGGCTGTGACGGCCTCATCACCTCGGCGCGCTGGGTGCTGCACCGCATGCCCTCGCACATCCGCACCGTGTGTCTGGAGTTTTTTGGGCAGGCGAAAGACGCTGTGCCCTCGATCGTCGAGATCAAGACCTACCTCGATTCGTTGCCGCATGGCGCGATTCTGGCCGGGCTCGAGCATCTCGATGAGCGCTATCTTCGCGCGGTCGGTTATGCCACCAAGTCGCGCCGGGGCGGGCTGCCCAAGATGGTATTGATTGGCGATATCGTGGGTGACGATGATGCGGGCGTGGCGCTTGCCACCTCTGAGGTGGTTCGCATTGCCAACTCGCGCTCGGGCGAGGGGTTCATCGCCGTATCGGCCGAGTCGCGCAAGCTCTTCTGGCTTGATCGGGCCCGTACCGCGGCGATTGCCCGTCACACCAATGCGTTCAAGATCAATGAAGACGTGGTGATCCCGCTTGATCGCATGGGGCACTACACCGACGGCATCGAGCGCATCAACATCGAACTCTCGATCCGCAACAAGCTCGCGTTGGTGGCGGAGCTTGAGCGACTGCTGTCGGGTCCGCTTGCCATGGGCCGTACCAGCGAGGCGCGCGAAGAAGGGGTGTCACCCGACGAACTGCTCGCCGAGCGGCGTGCGCGGGCGCTGGAATTGCTCGCTGCGGTGGGTCGCCGCTGGCGCATGCTGCTTGCGTGTATCGATGAGCCGCTCGCTGCGGTCCGCACCGCGCTCCACGCAGAGGGCCTGGGCGGGGTGCTGCCGGCGCTCGATGAGCGTCTGATCGCCGAGCCCGCGGCCCAGCTCTTTCATCTGCTGCAGGATCGAACGATCCGCGTGTCCTGGAAGACCGAACTGCGCGAGCCGCTACGCGAGCTCTTTCCGGGGCTTGCCTTTGCGCCGGTGCTCGAGGCGGTGGAGGGTGCGCATCGCAGGCTTCTCCGAAGCCGGGTGTTCGTCGCGCTTCACATGCATGCGGGGGATGGCAATGTGCACACCAACCTCCCGGTCAACTCTGACGACTACGGCATGCTCAAGGAGGCCGAGGATGCGGTCGAGCGCATCATGGCGCTGGCCCGTTCGCTGGGTGGCGTGATCTCGGGCGAGCACGGTATCGGCATCACCAAGCTGCAGTTTCTGACGGACGATGAAACCGCCGAGTTCCGCGATTGGAAAGCCCGCATCGATCCCGAGGGGCGCTTCAATCGGGGCAAGCTCCTCGCCGACCCGGCGGTGCCGGGTGACCTGCGAAATGCTTACACCCCGAGCTTCGGCCTGATGGGCGCGGAGTCGCTCATTCTTCATGAGTCCGACATTGGTGCCATCGCCGATTCGATGAAGAACTGCTTGCGCTGCGGCAAATGCAAGCCCGTGTGCTCCACGCACGTGCCGCGCGCGAATCTGCTCTACTCCCCGCGCAATAAAATCCTTGCGACCTCGCTCCTCATCGAGGCTTTCCTGTACGAGGAGCAGACCCGGCGCGGCGTGTCGGTTCGCCACTGGGATGAGTTCTCGGACGTGGCCGATCACTGCACGGTGTGCCACAAATGCGAAGCGCCCTGCCCGGTCGACATCGATTTCGGCGATGTGTCGATGAACATGCGAAACCTGCTTCGCAAGATGGGCAAGAAGAAATTCAACGCGGGTAATGCCGCCGCCATGTTCTTCCTGAACGCCACCGATCCCGACACCATCCGTGCCACGCGCGCGGCCATGGTGGGGGTGGGCTACAAGGCGCAGCGCCTTGCGGTTGATCTGTTTCGCTCGTTCGGTAAACGCCAGAGCGCCAAACCGCCCGCGACGGTGGGCCGCCCGGCGATGCGCGAGCAGGTCATTCATTTCGTCAACAAGAAGCTGCCCGGTAATCTGCCCAAAAAAACCGCGCGCGCGCTCCTCGACATTGAAGATTCGCGCTATGTGCCCATCATCCGCGACCCGCAAAAGGTGGCCTCTGATGCCGAGGCAGTGTTCTATTTTCCAGGCTGCGGTTCCGAGCGGCTGTTCTCGCAGGTGGGGCTGGCCACCCAAGCGATGCTCTGGCATGTGGGTGTCCAGACCGTGCTGCCGCCGGGCTATCTCTGCTGCGGCTATCCGCAGCGCGGCTCGGGTCAGTTCGACAAGGCCGACAAGATCATCACCGACAACCGGGTGCTGTTTCACCGGGTGGCCAACACCCTCAACTATCTCGACATCCGTACGGTCGTGGTGTCGTGCGGCACCTGCTTCGATCAGCTGCAGGGCTATGAGTTTGAGCGCATTTTCCCGGGCTGCCGAATTCTGGACATCCATGAATTTCTGCTTGAGAAGGGCGTGAAACTCGAGCAGGTGACCGGTACGCGCTACATGTATCACGACCCCTGCCACAGCCCGATGAAAACGCACCAGCCGATGAAGGTGGTGAACGCCCTCATCAATGACAGTGTCAACGGCCGGGTGGAGCGCAATGACCGCTGCTGTGGCGAGTCGGGAACGCTCGCGGTCACGCGCCCCGACATTTCCACCCAGGTGCGGTTTCGCAAGGAAGAGGAAATGAGGAAGGGGGCGCTCGCGCTGCGCGCGCAGGCCGCCACGCCGGTCAAGGTCCTCACCTCCTGCCCGTCATGCCTGCAGGGGCTGTCGCGCTATTCGGAAGACGCTGGCACCGAAGCCGATTACATTGTGGTTGAGATTGCTCGTCATGTGCTCGGTGAGAACTGGCTTCCCGATTATGTTGGCCGGGCCAACGCGGGTGGCATCGAGCGGGTTCTGGTCTGAGGCCTTTCAATGAGCTATTCGGGGTTTGATCTCACCGGTCGCGCTGTGGTCGTCACGGGCGGCAATGGCGGTATCGGACTGGGCATGGCGCGCGCGCTGTTACAGGCGGGCGCTCGGGTAGCGATCTGGGGAACCAACCCCGACAAAACCGAGCGCGCGCGCGCCGAACTCGCGGTATTGGGCAGCGTTCACGCTCAGGTCTGTGATGTCGGCGACGAGCAAGCGGTTGATGCGGCGTTCGCCGAGTCGGTGGCGCGGCTGGGCCATGTGGATGCCTGTTTTGCGAATGCGGGCGTGTCATCGTTTTCAACGCCGATCGGCGCGATGACGCACGATGAGTTTCGCCGGGTAATGCGGGTCAACCTCGATGGGGTGTTCTTCACCTTTCGCGCTGCCTCGCGTCACATGATCGCGCGCGGTGCGGGCGGTTCGCTCGCGGTCACCGCAAGCACTGCCGCGGTCGAAGGCGCTGCACGAAACAGTCACTACGGGGCCTCGAAGGGCGCGGTCACCTCGTATGCGCGTGCGCTCGCAGTCGAACTTGCGCGATACCGTATTCGCGTCAATTCCATCCTCCCCGGATGGATCGAGTCCGACATGACTAACGGTATTTTTGGCGATGAGAAATTTGCGAGCGCCGTGTTGCCGCGGGTGCCGCTTCGCCGCTGGGGCACGGCCGATGATTTCGGTGGCATCGCCGTCTATCTGGCAAGCGACGCATCGTCTTACATGACAGGCGCCGATCTGCTGATTGATGGCGGCTACACCAAGTTCTGAGCCGCGGGCTTTTCCGTCATCTCGCCGCGAGGCTCACCATGTCTGCTCTGTCCCGGGTTCCAGACTGTCCGCTCTGCATGCAGCCGGGTGGCGAAGTGCTCGCTCACGACGAGCGGCTGCGTGTGGTGCTTGCCGACGAGCCGCAGCATCCTGCTTTTCTGCGTGTGATCTGGAACGCGCACATTGCAGAAACCTGCGACCTGGGGGTGGCAGACCGCGATCATCTGATGCGGGTGGTGTTTGAGGTCGAGCGGGGGCTTCGCGATGGCATGCAGCCCGACAAGATCAACCTCGCGAGCCTTGGCAATCTGGTGCCCCATCTGCACTGGCATGTGATGGGGCGCTGGCGGGACGACCCGACCTTCCCCGGTTCGGTCTGGAGCGCACCCGCCGCGCGCGACCCGGCGCTGGTGGCCGGGCGGATCGCCCGCAGCCGCGAGGGATTGCCCACGCTCAAGGCGCTGCTCCGTGAGCGTCTATCGGCCTTGGGTTTGCGCGAATTCCGCTAACATCCAGGTCCCCCTTTGCCCCTGCCGGGCTGGAATTCCAATGGCCGGTCTCGACCCGAACACCCCGATTCCGACGCGAATCGTGCTGCATGAAGTGTCTCGTGTGCTGGAGCTCGAGTACTCCGATGGCCGCCAGTTTCGGCTGCCCTGCGAGTTTCTGCGTGTTTACTCGCCGTCGGCCGAGGTTCGAGGCCATGGTCCGGGGCAGGAGACCCTGCAGACGGGGAAAGCCGAGGTCACGATCCAGGCGATCGAGCAGGTCGGCCACTACGCGATCCAGCCGATGTTTTCCGATGGTCACTACACCGGCATTTTTTCCTGGGACTACCTCTACTGGCTGGGCGATCGGCAGCAAGCGCTCTGGGAAGACTATTTGCGCCGGCTTGCCGAGGCGGGGGCGAGCCGTGAGGCCGCGCCTGCTGCCGAGGCGGCATCCATGAGCAGCACCGCCGTGGCGCGGCCACGCGGTGGCTGTGGTTAGGGCGTCGTTATGAGCGAAAGCGGGCGAACGCATTTCGGGTTTTCTACCGTCGCCGAAGATGACAAAGCGGCGCGAGTCGCTGGGGTTTTTCATTCGGTGGCCGAGCGCTACGACCTGATGAATGACCTGATGTCGATGGGACTTCACCGGGCGTGGAAGGCCTTCACCATCAACCAGGCTGGGCTTCGTCCCGGCATGCGGGTGCTGGATGTGGCGGGTGGCACCGCCGATCTGGCGCGGGGCTTTGCGCGCCGCGTGGGCCCCGAGGGCGAGGTGTGGCTCACCGACATCAATGCCTCGATGCTTGCGGTCGGGCGCGACCGGATGGTCGATGATGGCGTGTTGCAACCGGTCGTCCAGTGTGATGCCGAGCGGCTGCCGTTTCCTGATGGCTACTTTGACCGCGTGACCGTGGCGTTTGGTTTGCGCAACATGACCCACAAGGATCGCGCGCTGGCCGACATGCGGCGGGTGCTGCGCCCGGGCGGCAAGCTGATGGTGCTCGAGTTTTCGCGGGTCTGGAAGCCGCTTGAGCGGCTCTATGACGTCTACTCTTTTCAGGTGCTGCCGAGGTTGGGCGAGCGGGTGGCGGGCGACGCCTCGAGCTACCGCTACCTGGCCGAATCCATTCGCATGCATCCGGATCAGGAAACGCTCGCCACCATGATGGGCGAGGCGGGCTTGGGACGCGTGCGCTGGTTCAATCTGAGTGCGGGTGTGGTGGCGCTGCACGAGGGCTGGCGGCTCGACTGATTCCGGTCGTGCCTTTGCGAGTGCGGGTTCCGGGCCATGGCGGCCTGCAGTACGCCAGCCGATTCGGGCAGGCTTTGTTACCGTCGAGCTGAATAACCGTAGCCCGATCAGTTTTTTCTTGCAATCCGGGCCAGTCGGCCTGATATTGATGGTGGGAAGTCGTCCCTCATTCAATCGCAGGAGATCTCCGGTCATGAAATTCACCCGTCTGATGGCTCTGGTGGCTGCCTTTGTCGCCGCCATCGCGTTGTCGATCGGTCAGGCAGAAGCTGCCCGCGTCGGCAGCGGCAAAAACTCCGGTAAGCAGCAGCCCAACGCCATGCAGCGTGACGGCGGTGCGC
>JALREG010000242.1 GCA_023253905.1 Burkholderiaceae bacterium | reverse complement strand
AGCCGCAACACCCGCCAGAATGCCACCGACAGCGCAGCGATCCTTGCCGAGCGCAATATCCGCCGGATGCTGCTGGTGACGTCGGCCTCGCAAATGGCGCGCTCGGTGTCGCATTTCCGTGCCGCTGGCCTGGAGGTGGTGCCGGTTGCCACCGATTTCGAGAGCATCGATTATGCGGATCTGCGGCAGTTCATCCCGAAGGCCGACGCACTTAGCCTGAGCGCACGCGCACTCAAGGAATGGGTTGGTCAGATCGTCTGGTAGCGCGTTCGCTCAAACCAGCGCGAGCGGCCGCTCTCCCTCGCGAAGCGCCACCACCTCACCCACCACCGCAGCCCCCACGCAGCCCAGCGCGTGGAGCGCCGCCAGACACTCGCGGGCACGGTCGGCAGGTACGCCTGCGATCAGCCCGCCCGAGGTCTGCGGGTCAAAGAGGAGTTGCACGCGGGGGTCCTCCGACAGGCGCTCGTAGCCGGCCACCATCGTCGCGATACGGAGATTGCCGGCATGGAGCGAACTCCGATGCCCGTTCGCAAGCGTGGCCAGGGCGCCCGGCAGCGCGGGCACCGCAGCAAGCGTCAACCGCGCCCCCACACCGCTTGCACGCACCATCTCCGACACATGCCCGAGCAGTCCGAAGCCGGTCACGTCGGTGCAGGCACGAACACCCTGCGCGCGCAGGCACTGGGCCGCCGCCTGATTGGACTGAAGCATGGACGCCACCGCCGCATCGATCCAGTTGCCGCGCGCGGCCAGCATTTCACGCGCAACGAGCAGGGTGCCGGTCCCCAACGGCTTGGTGAGCACCAGCACATCCCCTGGTACGAGCCCGGATTTACGCATGAGCGCTGTGAGCGATGCCGGTGTCGTGCCATTCACCGCGAAACCCATGGCGAGTTCCTGCCCCTCGGCGGTATGCCCACCCACCAGCGCACAGCCGGCCTCGCGGAGCACCTGCAGCGCGCCGCTCATCAACTGCACCAGCAGTTCCTCAACCTTGGCATCAAGCGCCGGCGGCACGGTCACGAGCGCGGCCGCGCTCTGCGGCGCCGCGTCCATGGCAAACAGATCGCTCAGGGCATGGGTGGCTGCGATCCGGCCAAACAACCAGGGATCATCAATGAACGAGCGAAAGAAATCGACGCTCTGGACCAGCACCTGCCCGGGAGGAAGCGAAATCACAGCAGCATCATCGGGGGCGTCGAGCCCGATCAGCACATCCGGGTGATGAGCCGGTTCGAGGCGCGCCAATACGCGCGACAGGATGTCAGCGCCGACCTTCGCGCCGCAGCCCCCGCATCGCATGGCAAGGACCGACAGCGCCTGCGTGGCCTCGGCGGGATCGAGCGCAAGCCGATGTCCTTCCGTGGAGTCAGATCGGGGCATGGCCTCGCGCGGCATGGCGAAGTCCGAGAACCGGCGCATGAAGCGCCGGTCGATCCAATCTTTCCACTGCCAGACCCACTGACCCGAGAAACCGAACGGCCCGCGCGAGGCGATGGCATGGCGCCCACCGGTCGCAAGCAGCGCTAGCCAGTGGCGCTGCGGTCGGTAGGGTTTGAGCGGCTCACCACGCAGCGCCCGGCGCAGGTTGTCGGCAAGCGGCCGCCCCATCCGGACCGCAAAAACGCCCGCTTTCTCGAGCGCTCGCCCGGGAAAGGACACGATATCGCCCGCGGCGAACACCGCCCTATCGGTACGCGAGCGCAGACTGCTCTCGACCTCGATGAATCCGTGGCGGTCGAGCGCGAGCCCCGTTTCGCGTAACCACGGCGCGCCCCCCGCCTGAGTCACCCAGATGATCTCATCATGCTCGAACCGCTCGTCCCGCCAGACCAGCGCGCCCGACTCCACGCGCTTCACCGGGGCGCCGAGCCGCAGCTCGATGCCTCGCGCTGCAAGCAGCGGGAGCACCCGGCGACGGACCGCTTCGGCATGCGTCGGGAGCACCCGCGGGTCGGCGCCGTAGAGGGCAATGAGCGGGGCATCACCAGGCCGTCCCAGTTCGCGCAGACGCGCCCCCAGGCGCTCATGCAGCGCAAAGGCGAGTTCCACCCCGGCAGCGCCCGCGCCCACCACAGCGATACTCGCCCGGCGCGGGAGGTCTGAAAGCCTCTGGTAGAGCGCAAGCCAGCGATCATTGAAGCCGTCGATGGGCTTGACCCCCACCGCATGCTCGGCCGCTCCGGGCACGGCATCATTGCTGGGTGTCGATCCCAGATTGAGGGACAGGAGGTCATACGCGATGGGCGGCCGCCCGGCGAGCCGCACGCGGCGCGCAGCACGATCAATACCGGTGACTTCGGCTCGAATCAGTGTGGCGTGAGCAAACCGGCACAACCGGTCGAGGTCGATATGCACCTCGTCCCATGAATAATGCCCAGCAATGTAGCCGGGCAGCATGCCCGAATACGGGCTTGATGATGCGCGGCTGATGAGCGTGAGCCGCACCCCTCGCTCGGGCTGCATCGCAAAGCGTCGCAACACCCCGACATGAGCGTGGCCACCGCCCACCAGCACCAGGTCCCGCAGCACGGGATCAGCCAGCGCGCAGGTAGTCGCGCAGCGCCCGCTGCGTGGCGGCTTCTGTCATGCCATCGGCCGAGCGAACCGATTCGTCTTTCAAGCGGCTGCGAAGATCCTCGGCAGCCGTAGCCATCGCAGGCGCGGCCTCATCACGCCGCGAGACGCGCTCGGCGCGTCGTGAATCAACCCGCACCGAAGCCATGCGATCGTCATCAGAGCGCTGCGCGCGTACGCGATCCCCTGAAGAACGTTCCGCGGCACGCGCATCGTCAATGGACGACCGCTGCCCAAACTCCGCCCGCGGGGCCGTCTGCCGAGCGACGATTTCTCGCGGCTGAAGCGCAGACCCGGTGAGCTGATCACGCTGCGCGTCGAATCGATTCCTGGTTGATGCGGTGGAGGGCGAGAGTCCCCCTTCAGCTATCGCCGCCGTACTGGTCCGGCTCGCCGCGTCCCGCGCGGTCCGCATCGGGTCACGCGCGGCCGCTGCGTCGGGACGGGCGGCACGCCTTGCCTCCTCGGCGAACGCCATCTGCTCGAGCCGCTCGCGCATGGTGTCACCCAGGCGTCCGCGATCGAAGATGCTGTCGCTCGCCGAAGGCGCCCGGGGCCCTGCATTCACCCCACCGACGGACACCATCGTCTCCTTACTTGGCCATGCCGAGAATCGACTTGCCCATGGCACGTGGATCCCGCTGCGGCCAGCTGCCTGAATCGACCCAGGACAGGAACTCGCCCAGCTCGCGGTTGAACGCGTCGGGCACCTCGATGTTGATGGTGTGCCCGGCATTGGGGATCACCGCCATGGCGGCCGAGGAGATGACTTCCTTCATCATGAGCGCGGGCAGCAGGCAAGGCCAGTCCTCGTCGCCATTCAGGATGAGCGTAGGTACCTTGATCCGAGCCATGTCGTCACGCAGATCAAAGAGCGACGGCCGCTCGCGTTGCACACCCAGCTGCGTATTGGCCGATCCCAGCGCCGAATGCCGGCGAAAGTCGGCCTTGAACTCTTCGAACCCGCGCGGATCTTTGTTCTGAAACTGAACCCGGGTGGGACCCAGCGCATAACGATCGACGAAGGCATCCATGCCTTGTTCCAGCAGCATGGCGGCCGACGCTTCGGACTCGCGACGGAACTGGTCGCGTTTGTCCGGCTCCGCACCATATCCGCAGCCCGCCACACAAAGCGACAGCGCGCGATCGGGGTGATGGATACCGAGATGCAAGGTGGCAAACCCCCCCATCGACAGGCCTACGATGTGGGCGCGCGCCACGCCGAAGTGATCCAGCACGGCGATGGCGTCCTGCACCGCCCTCTGCTGCGAGTAGGAGGCCGAGGTGGGCGGTACATCCGACGGCGGATAGCCGCGCGCGTTATAGGTGATGCAGCGATAGCGGCGGCCGAAGTGGCGCACCTGCGGTTCCCAGCTTCCGGAATCGCCAGCAAACTCATGAATGAAAAGAACAGGGATGCCGCTTCCGGTAGATTCGCAGAAGAGCTTCACCCCATCATCGGTGACCGCATAGGCCATCGTTCAATCTCCTTGAAAACCGACGAACCTTACTGCAAAACGAACCCCCGTGCCATTGCAGGCCGCGTTCGCGCGATCCGCTGGGGGTAGAGTTACGACTCCACTTCCCCCCGCCTGGAGACCCTATGGCTACTGTCGTCGGACTGATCGGCGTCGGCATGATGGGCGTTGGTATCGCCGCCAATCTGCTCAAACACGGCTACGCCCTGCACGTGCTCAATCATCCCGGCAACCAGCCGATCGACTCCCTGGTGGCGGCGGGTGCGCAGGTCCATGACAGCCCCGGCGCGCTCGCCGCGCAGGTGGACGTGCTGCTTGTCTGCGTGACCGGCAGCCCTCAGGTGGAGGCAGCGCTCACCGGCCCGGGCGGCGCGCTCGCTGGGCTGCGTGCGGGGGCCACGGTCATCGACCTGTCCACATCCATCCCCTCATCGACCGAGCGGGTGGCGGGCCTTGTTGCGAAAGCGGGCGGCACCTTCCTCGATGCCGCCATGACCCGCACGCCCAAGGAGGCGGCCGAGGGCAGGCTCAACCTGCTGGTGGGGGGTGACGCTGCCCTCCTCGAACGCTGCCGGCCTGTGCTGGCCTGCTTTTCCGAAACCGTCTTTCACGCAGGGCCCGTGGGCGCCGGGCATCGCATGAAACTCCTGCACAACTTTGTGTCGCTGGGACTGGTCACCCTGATCGCTGAGGCGGCCGCCTGCGCGCAACGCTCTGGCGTGCCGGCCGACGTGTTCGTAGGCGTGCTTGACCGCGGTGGCGGTGGCGGCATTGCACTCGATCGCCTCAAGCCCTTCCTGCTGACAGGAGACGTGGGGGCGCTGCGTTTCAGCATCGCGAACGCCTGCAAGGACCTGGGCTACTACGAAACCATGGCAACCGATACCGGCGCAGACCGAACGGTGGCTGAAGCCGTGCTCGCCTCGCTCCAACACGCAACTCAGACCGAGCCGCAGGCGATGCTGCCCGAGCTGGTGCGGCTGATCACGGCGCGTTAACCATCGAAGACAGGCGGCGAGACGACCTCGCCGCCGCCGTACTTCAGCGGGCAGCCCGGCCGTAGGTGTCCTCCAGCCGCACGATATCGTCTTCGCCCAGATAGCCGCCCGACTGCACTTCGATCATTTCGAGCTCGATCTTGCCGGGGTTGCGAAGCCGGTGAACTTCCCCCACCGGAATGTAGGTGGACTGGTTTTCACTCAGGAGAAACGTGTCGGGTCCGCGCGTGACCTCGGCCGTGCCCTTCACCACGATCCAGTGCTCGGCGCGATGGTGGTGCTTCTGAAGGCTCAGGCTCGCACCGGGCTTGACCCCAATCCGCTTCACCTGAAACCGTTCGCCCTGATCGACGCTGTCATACCAACCCCAGGGGCGCGACACCTTGCGATGACTCACCGCCTGCGCGCAGCGCTGTCCCTCCAGCCGGGCAACCACCTCTTTCACCTGCTCGGCATGGTCGCGGTGCGCGACCAGCACCGCATCGGGTGTGTCGATGATGAGGAGATCGCGGGTGCCCAAGGCCACCACCGGCCGGTGCGGCGCATGAACAAAGGTGTTGTGTGCTTCGTGCACCATGCCCTGGCCCTGAAGCCGGTTTGACTGCGGGTCGGGTGCAGTGAGGTCGGCCACCGCGTTCCAGCTGCCCACATCGCTCCACTGCCCGGCAAAAGGCACGACGGCCACCTGGTCGTGTTTCTCCATGACCGCGTAGTCGATGCTCTGGGACCGGGTGGCCGAGAAAAGCTCGACCGCGGGCCGCACCAGGGGCACCTGCCCGCCCGGTCCCCGGGCAGGCAGCGTCTCGCGATGCGCGCCCTCGAGCGCGCGCGCGACCTGCGTGACGATGTCCGCGGCGTGACGCTCGAGCGCTTCGATCAGGGTGTCGGCCCGCGCGAGAAAGATGCCCGCATTCCAGAGCACGTTGCCTTCCAGGAGCAGCTCGCCCGCACGCGTGGCGCTGGGCTTTTCGATGAAGCGCTCGACCTGCCGGCTGCCGTCTGCCCGCGGGGCGCCCTGCCGAATGTAGCCATAGGCGGTGCTGGGAAAACTTGGCATGACGCCAAACG